>NZ_JBSSAG010000042.1:0-21286 GCF_054058395.1 Thermostichus sp. OS-CIW-26
CAGGACTTGGGTCATGGTTCTATCATAACTTCCGCATTCCTCCCGACACTGACCCTACGGGTACAGTGCGGGGCTCCTGCGATTTCTAGCTGAGTGTAGTGGAGGGTGGGTGCTGAAGGGGATCCCTGGGCTTCAGCTCTCCAAATCGGGATCCTCACCCAAAGCCCGCAATCTTGCCGCCAGACGCTCCGCCCGTTGATGTTCTCGCTCCGCCCTTTGGCGTTCTTGCTCGGCCCGTTCCCGCTCCAACTCAGCCCGTTCATCGCCGGTCAGCAGCAACTGCCCTTGGGCATCACACCAGCGCAGCCAGCGAGCTTGTTTCCCCTCAAAAACGCCTTCCCACACCGTCAGGCCCAGCCCCACCTGTTCTAGCCAGGTCTCGGTCATTTCCGCGTAGTGGCGGCCCCGCAGTTCGAAAATGCGCAACTCCTCTGGCCCCAGCTCATGATTGGGATCGAAGACCGCGTAGTAGCTAACTCGCATCTGCTCATAACGGCTCAGCTTGCCTTCCAGCTCGTCGCCTTCGCGGTTGGAGACGATCTCGATCACCACATCCGGCGGCTTGTCAAATTGCCAGAGCAGGTAGCAACGGTTTTGCTTCTCCCACCATTGCTCCGGCACCGTGACGTCCAGGCTGAGAAAAACATCCGGCACAATCGGGGGCCGACCGATGGCGGTGTAGATGCCTACATTTGCCGCTGCTAAAAAGGTTTTGCCGCGCAAAGCGCTGTAGAGAGCTCCAGTCAGGAGGCGCTGCTGTTTTTCCGAGGCAAAGTTATCCACCGGGGTATCATCCTCTGTTACGAGATCGGCGACGTCGGGAACCAGCAGTTCAGTATCCATGGGCAGATGGGGTTGGGGATGCTAGCGATCTTAGCTGCTCACCTCAGGGATCCTCTGCTCCCTGAGAAACAGAGAAAACAGAGTCCTCGAGCAAGCCCAGGTACAATCGAGAAAGCTTTACTTAACGATGATTTCTTTTTCTTCGCTGCTCGATGCAGATCGACATCCGTCCTGCTGAAAATTCGGATAGTGCAGCTCTGCTCCACATTTTGCAGGTGGTCTTTGCGGAGTATCCAGGCTGTGTATTGGACATCGAAGAGGTGCCGGAGTTGCTTCAGCCTGCCACAGCTTTCGCGGAGATGGGGGGATCCCTTTGGGTGGCGCAGCATCAGGATCAAGTGGTCGGCTGTGTCGGCCTTGTGACCGATGGGATCCCTGGGCGCATGGAGCTGAAAAAACTCTACACTCTGCCCGCAGTGCGCGGTCGGGGTTTGGGTCGGCGTTTGATTGAACAGGCCGAATTTGCGGCTCGGCAGCAGCAGGCGGACTCTCTGCATCTGTGGACAGATACTCGCTTCACGACGGCTCATCGGGTTTATGAGCGGCTCGGCTATGTGCGTCTGCCGGAAATTCGTGAATTGCACGATCGCAGCAACTCTGTGGAGTATCACTACGAAAAGCGTCTCCGTTGAGGGTCGGGCTGTTGAACTGTGATGCGTTGGTGATTGGCTGTGGAGTGGTGGGCTGTGCCATTGCCTACGAATTGGCCACAGCTGGGCTGTCGGTCATTGGAGTGGATGCCGGGGAGCCGGCCTCAGGCGCCGCGGGCGCGTCGCTGGGGGTGTTGATGGGGATCTGCAGCCGCCAGCCTAGCGGGGAGGTGGTGCAGTTGCGTCTAAAAAGCCTGGAGCTGTTCGATCCCCTAATCGCGCGGCTGGAGGAAGACCTGGGCCGGAGTTTGCCCGTCAATCGGCGCGGCATTCTCAAACTCCTCAGGGAGGAGGAAGTGGCAGCTTGGCAAGAGACCCTGGCGGCCCGCCGACAAGCAGGTTACCGCCTAGATCTGCTCAGCCCTGCCGAAGTGGGATCCCTGCAACCCGGCCTGCGCAGCGACCTGGCAGGGGCCATCTACTCTCCCCAGGATCGACAAGTCCAACCCAAGCTCCTAACCCAGGCTCTCTTGGAAGCAGCCCAACGCAAGGGATCCCGCTTTTTCTTCCACCAGCCTGTCCAGAAGATTCAGCGCAGCTCGGATCCCCCCTTTCGCCTGCAAACGGTTTACACGCCCGCTCTCACCCTCTCGGCAGGGCACGTCATCCTGGCGGCAGGTCTGGGCAGCTCTCCTCTGGCCAAAGAGCTGGGGCTGCAGGTGCCGCTGCAAGCGGTCAAAGGTCAGGCCCTGCGGGTCAAAGCCCCCGGGATCCCCCTGGGGCCCGTGGTCACCGACGCGGATCTGCATCTGGTTCCCCTGGGGGATGGATCCCTGTGGGTGGGGGCAACAGTGGAATTTCAGGCCCCTCATCCCGAGCCGACGCTGCTGGCGCTACAAGATCTGCTGGCCCGCGCCATCCGACTCTGCCCGGCTTTGGCCGAAGCAACTTTGTTGGATCATTGGGCCGGCCATCGGCCTCGACCAGTGGGACAGCGCGCCCCCATCCTGGGTTGGGCTCCTGGCTACGCCAATCTGCTCATTGCCACCGGCCATTATCGCAATGGAGTGTTGCTGGCCCCGATCAGCGCCGCCATCCTGCGGGACTTGGTACTGAAAGGGGAAACAGCCCTCTGTGATCTAGGGCCCTTTGCCCCCAGACAGGGCTGAGCCCGTATCCATCTTCCGGCTCTCGGCCCGCCGATGGACAGGACATATGTCAGAATGAAAGGCTGCCTGGTTAGGATCGGATTGTCCGTTGAGCAGTGCAAAGGAGAAGAGAGCCTTGCCGAAGTTCGCCCTAAAAGCCCTCTGGTTGGAAAACGATTTGGCTATTGCCGTAGATCAGGTGGTGGCCAAAAACCGCAGCCCCCTCACCCACTACTTTTTCTGGCCGCGGGATGACGCCTGGGAGCAGCTTAAGGCTGAGCTGGAAAGCAAAACCTGGATCAGCGAGGTGGATCGCATTGAGCTGCTCAACCGAGCCACCGAACTCATCAACTACTGGCAAAACGGCGGGCGCAACCGCCCCATCAGCGAAGCCCAGGCCCAGTTTCCCGACATCCTGATCGGCGGCAACTCCTAGCCCTCTCCCCCCTGTCAGCCAAAACGTGACTCCGGATCTGCCCATCTTGCTCAGGCTCCCGTCTTTGAGCTAGATTGGCACTCGGGAGTTTAGAGTGCTAACTCCCTGCTGGCCGAGCCGGAGGATTCCTGGGAACCCCACTCCGCCTGGCAGTACCCAAAGTAGGAGCCCAGTCAGACTCACGAGGATTGCGGATTCTATGGCAAAACGGATTCTGTTTAGAGAAGAGGCCCGCAAGGCATTGGAGCAGGGCATCAACCAACTGGCGGATGCAATCAAGGTTACGATTGGCCCCAAAGGACGCAACGTGGTCTTGGAGAAGAAGTTTGGTGCCCCCCAAATCGTCAACGACGGGGTCACGATTGCCAAGGAAATTGAGTTGGCCGATCCTTTGGAGAACACAGGCGCCCAGTTGATGCGGGAAGTGGCCTCTAAGACCAACGATGTGGCCGGAGATGGTACCACCACAGCCACCATCCTGGCCCAAAGCATGGTGCGGGAAGGGCTCAAAAACATCTCGGCGGGCGCCAACCCTGTGGCTCTGCGGCGCGGCATTGAAAAGACCACTGCCTACTTGGTGGAGCAAATTGCAGCTCACGCCAAGGCTGTGGAAGGCCGTAAGACCATCGCCGAAGTAGCCACCATCTCTGCCGGCAACGACAGCGAAGTGGGAGAGATGATCGCCAAGGCCATGGATGCTGTAGGTCGAGATGGGGTGATCACGGTCGAAGAATCCAAGTCGCTGGAAACCGAGTTGGACGTGGTGGAGGGGATGCAGTTCGACCGCGGCTACATTTCCCCCTATTTCGTCACCGACTCGGAGCGGATGGTGGCCGAGTACGAGAATGCTTATCTGCTGATCACCAGCAACAAGATCTCCAGCCTGCAAGATCTGGTGCCCATCCTGGAGCGGGTGGCCCGCGAAGGTCGGCCTCTTTTGGTTATCGCGGAAGATGTAGAGGGAGAAGCTCTGGCCACGTTGGTGGTGAACCGCCTGCGGGGGGTACTCAATGCGGTGGCGGTCAAGGCTCCGGCTTTTGGGGATCGGCGCAAAGCTATGCTGGAAGATATTGCCATTCTCACCGGCGGGCAGCTCATCTCTGAGGATGTGGGCATCAAGCTGGATAAGGTCACCCTGGACATGATGGGGGTGGCCCGCAAGATCACCGTCACCAAAGACAAGACCACCATTGTGACCGATGGCAGCACCAAAGCGGCGGTGGAAAAGCGGGTGGCTCAAATTCGCAAGCAACTGGAAACCACCGATTCCGAGTACGACCGCGAAAAATTGCAAGAACGCATCGCCAAGTTAGCCGGGGGAGTGGCGGTGATCAAAGTGGGGGCTGCCACTGAAACAGAACTCAAAGATCGCAAGCTGCGCATTGAGGATGCCCTGAATGCCACCCGAGCTGCGGTGGAAGAAGGGATCGTCCCTGGCGGCGGGGCGACGCTATTGCACCTCTCCAAAGGGATCCCGGCTTTCAAGGCCAAGTTGAATGCCGAAGAACAGGTGGGGGCAGAAATTGTTTACCGAGCCTTGCAGGCCCCTCTCTTTCAGATTGCCCACAATGCCGGTCTGGAAGGGTCAGTGGTGGTGGAAAAGGTTTTGGAGAAGGAGATGCCCTTTGGCTTCGATGCCCTGAGCGGAACCTATGTGGATATGTTTGCCCAGGGGATCGTCGATCCGGCCAAAGTGGTGCGCTCAGCGCTGCAAAACGCGGCTTCCATAGCCGGAATGTACCTCACAACCGAAGCGATTGTGGTGGAAAAGCCTGAGCCCAAGCCGGCGGCTGGCTCTGCACCTAAGGGGATGATGTAGTCTTGCGAAAGTAAACTACCCGACACCCGCACTATGCGCAGGGTGCGGGCTTTATCCCAATCCCTAGCTGACCCAGAGGACAGCTAAGTTTCGGAATTTCAGGCGAGTTTACAGTCGCCCCAAGGAGAGAGATCACCTGAGCAGCGTTATGGTCAGCATCCCCTTCCCACCCACAGTGTCCACACTTGAACGACTTGCCATTGCGGTAGGACTTACCCCGCTCAGGGTGGATGTGCAGGCATTTGTGGCAGGTCTGACTGGTGTAGGCAGGCGGCACCAGCACCACAGGCACTCCAGCAATGGCAGCCTTGTAGGCTACAAACATCCTGAGCTGGTAGAACGCCCAGTTGTTAGTCCTGCGCCGCTCAGCCTTACTTCGAGACTTCTGATTCAGGCAATCTCTGATGCCTGTCAAGTCTTCAAAAGCCAGTGCCGCACCAATAGCCTGGGCATCCCTGACCAAGGTTTTGCTGATGTTATGGTTCAGCCATGTCTGGTAGCGCCGTTCTCTCCCAGAGAGCCTTCTCAGCAGCCTCCTAGAGCTGCGAGTGCGTTTGGATTGAACCTTGGCGCGTACACGGCTGAACCGGTCACGGACGGCCTGGATGTGTTCTCCACTCCAAGAGCGTCCGTTGCTAGCGGTGGCGATATCCCGCCTGCCCAAGTCAACTCCGATTACCTTTGGAGTTTTGCCGGTTGGGGGAGTATCCAGCTCAACAGCAATGTTGATGTAGTAGTCCCCTTGCTTGGTCTTGGACAGAGTAGCGCTGGTGGGCGTTTGCCCCCGCAGCAAAGCGATTTGATAACCGCCAATCTTGAGCTTGAGCCAAACCCGTCCGCTCATCAGGGTCACGCCCACGGCTTGGTCGGACTCTCGGTACTTAAAAGTACGAGCGTCCAAAGTCAGACTGGTGGGGCGGAACTTGTGGACTTGCTTCACCGCCTTGGCATTGCTAATCACCCGACGGAGCGCCTGACAGACGTGGTTGGCTTTCAGCCCCGTTGCTGCCCTTACCGGCCGATAGACCAAGTGGTGCAGCTTGGCGGTGTTCCAGCAGTTCTTTTGTTTGGCGGTGTCGAGAATCTGGTTGCAAGCATTCGCAAAGCCCTGCAAGGTGCGGTCAATTTCTTGACGCAACTCTTGTGGGACTATCAGCTTGCAACGTACAGAGATAGTCTGGCTCATGGGCTTATTGTAGTTCATCCAGACTTTTGACCAGCAAACCTATATGGAGGAGGGCTTTCCTCCCGACACCAAGCCTGCGGCTATGGTGCGGGCCTCCAGCCCGAAAATTTGGTGAGCTTTCTGGGAAGGGATCAGTCTTGGATGTACTCCTCGCCAGAGATCAGGGCAGCTTCGGCTTTTTGAAACTCCCTTCCCAAGTAGGCCGCATGGCTGAGCTGGGAGACCACTCTCTCCTGCTCCTTTTCAAAGATCTGTACACACAGTTCTTTGGCCGTGCGCCCAACATACACCCGTTCAGGGGATCGGTTGACGGAGCCCTTGGCCGGGATCACAGCTCCTGTTTCCGGATCGGTGGCCAGCCCCCGCTCATTGATGACGGTGCTGTAGTACTTGGCGCAAATGAGGTTCTGCTCCCGATCCAAGTAGATGACGAAATAGCCCGCCGGATCCAGATCCAGGGGTCGGCGGGAGAGATGGTCGTCAATACTGCGAATCTGCTCGCTCAGGGGATTGGAGGAAGGGGACATAGAACGGCTGACCCAGAACCACACAGGACGTAGCCGAGACTACCTTTGGCTGCTCTCATTGTGGCAGATGAACCCAATCTTTGGGCAGCCTTTGGGGTGGTTGACTTCCTTCCCAGCTTGAACGGTGGGGCTGGTCATATACCCGATGAAGGGGATCCTGTGCGGGCCATCCACCTGAGATCTCAGAGCTTGGATTAGCGCGGGGCAACCCGATAGAACCGAGTGGCCGTCACCCACTGGTCGGAAGGGATCCCCTCGACAATAATGGCGCGGGCAATGGCATTGCCCAGTTGGGATCCCCGCACCCGCACGTCGGCAAAGGAGCCACTCTGCTCAAAAGAGGCAATCTCCTGGAAGTTGAGAGGACGGGGAGAGGCCACCGCCAACACCTGGGCTTGGCCGAAGGGTGGAGCGATGGTCAACCGATAGCTGGCCCCTGGCGGCGGGAAGGTGCGCACTTCTCCGGCCCGCAGAAACTCGTTGCCACCGGAAAAGCGGTTGGGCAAAATCAGATGGGTACGGCCATCGGCTTGGATGCTGAACAGGTAAACGTAGGCATCGCGGTTGGTGCTCAGGGTAATGGCAATCGGCTCGCCAGGCCGGTAGATGGGGTTAGACCCGTGCCGATCCAGCTCCAGATTCACCCGCAGGTCGGAAGGAACGGGGTTGACAATGATGGAGCGGGTGCCAACATCCAACTGACGAGTATCGGCCAGTTGCAGCCTTTGTAAAGGAGGGTAGATGCCTAGGGTTTGCGGAAAAACAGCGGTGGTCGGAGCCACAGACAGCCCCAAAGCCAGCGGTAGGAAAAGCAGTTTGGCATTCATGGTTCACACCCAATCAATGGCTATGTTCATCCTAGGAAGGGGCGCAGGTTATGCGGGTCAGGCTTTGCGCAATCTCCAATCTCCTGCCGCGGCAGTTTCTCCTGCTGCAGATGGCACCCCCAAGAGGGAAAAGACGGTAAACCAGCGGGGGCACGGCTCTGTTCTCGGTACCTGGGATGGGAATTGGGAGCCACCGGTTTGGCAAGGGTTAATCTACAGGTAAGGGATCCCTTCCTCATGCCAGCTTCCCAGTCAACCCCCAACTTGCTCATGGCTCACGACAGCTACCAAGAAGGCATCGCAGCGGTACAAGCGGGCGATTTCCAGGCTGCCATCCAAGCGTTTCGCCAGGCGGTTGCTGCCGATCCAACCCATACCGAAGCTCGTTACAAGCTGGCCTGGGTACTGGGCATGAGCGGCTATCTGGATCCGGCCCTGACAGAGCTGGAAGCCGTTTTGGCGGCAGATCCCAACCATGTGGCAGCCCATTACAATCGAGGGGCCCTCCTCTTGCAAAAGGCCCAACTGGAAGCAGATGAGGACGGACAAATCGATCTGGCCGTTCTACAGCAGGCAGAAGCAGCCTTTCAAACGGTGATGCGCTTGGATCCCACCGACCAACGGGCCTTTGCCTTCCTCAATTTGGTCAAGCGGGCCATTCGCAACCATCAGGCGTCCACTCAGGTCTCTAGCGGCAGTGGCGGGTAAACCCCTGCACCAAGGCTTCAATCGGCGCAATGCTGGGATCCCCCAGCTCAGCCTCTGCTTCTTGAGAGACCTGTCGCACCACTGCCGGTGACAGTTGCAGCTTTTCCACCAACTGCCGAAAAGCATCCAGCTCTTCCAGGTTCACCACGGGCTCCTCCGGGCTGCGGGCGCTGGCGGCAATCACCAGGTAGCCCAACTTGAGGATGAGACGCTTATCGGCCTCATCGCCGATTTTCGACAGCACCTCCTCCAACGGGACTTGCTGCACTAGGTACTGGCGGATCTCTTGCGCCAAGCTGGCCCGCTGGTCGGGATCCGAAGCAAAATGCTGAGAGAGTTGCTGGGCGATGAGTTCTACTTCCGCAGCCTCTAGCGCACCATCAGACCAGGCCATCGCAGTGACGGCTCGCAGCAGATTCATCTGCTTGGGAGTAATGCCGGGCGGGGGTGGAGTGGGCATATATCCTCCTGGGGTGGCTTATCTGCCAGTGTAGAAGGGGATCCTGGACCCTTCTGGTTAAGTTTGGTATCTGCTCGATGGCTGCTGGCTTTGGCTCAAGTCAAGATAGGTGCCGCCTACCCGGTCGAAGGGGGGCTTTTGCCGAGGGGATCCGATGAGTCTGTGGAGGTTGTGGTCGGCTGGTGATTGCACAGCCTGAAGCCCATTGCGTAGCATAAATGAATAATGAATAAAGTCTGGGGATCCCAGCAGTTTGGAGAGGTGTCCGAGCGGTTTAAGGAAGCAGTCTTGAAAACTGCCGTGGTTCACGCCACCGTGGGTTCGAATCCCACCCTCTCCGCTTACCTGGAGGTGATGCCCAACGGGTCGAAGCTACAGAGATTCACTGGCCCAGAGGGGGAGCTATCCACATGACCATCCTTGATTTATCGACCTTGACCACTCAACAGCTCAAAGACATAGCTTGGCAGTTGCGGGGCACTCCCGCAGTGGAGCCCATCTATCGGGAACTGGGATCCCGACCCAAGAGCATAGTGATTGCACCTGAAGATCCCCAGTGGACAGAAAAGGTTAACCAAATCCTCACAGAGGGATCCCCATCCTGACCGTCGCATCCCAAACAAGGCGGGACATGAATATCGAACAGCCGCCCTTGCCTGCCTGTGTCAGCTCTGCTAAATACTGAACACCCCCCACAGTTCCTTTAGCTGAAGAGAGGGTCACCATCTTGGGTAGCAGGAGCTAGCCGCAATGATTCCCACCGTCAAAGACGTTTGTCAAATTCATCCTATGGCCTTGAACTACGCCATAGTTGAGCAAATTGAAAATCTGTCGAATGTTATCGAGCATACAGCAGAGGATGCCCGGGCATTCTTCGCCAAAAACCACATTACCCGCGGGATGGATCTGTTGCTGCGTCAGGGGCTCAAACGGCTGGCAGGTCGCTCCGACCAAGCGGTGTTTGAACTCAAACAGGCGATGGGGGGTGGTAAAACCCACTCCATGATTGCCCTAGGGTTGCTGGCGCGGGATGCCGCTTTGCGTGCCGAGGTTGTGCCAGACATCACTCAAGATGCTCCTTTTGCCGACGCTAAACTGGTTGCCATCAATGGACGCCTCAAGTTCGAGCAACGGTTTATTTGGGGAGAGATTGCCCGGCAACTGGGGAAAGAAGAGGCTTTTGTCAAATTTTGGCAGCACGGAGCAGATGCCCCCAGTGAGCAGGATTGGATTGATTTAATTGGAGATGAACCCACCCTCATTCTATTGGACGAGCTGCCGCCCTACTTCGACTACGCCATTACCCGCATGGTGGGCGGAGGTACATTGGCGCAAGTGACAACCTACGCCCTATCGAACCTGCTGAGTGCCGCCTTGAAGTTAAAGCGCTGCTGCATTGTCATTTCCAACCTATCCGGCAGCTACGAAGGAGCCTCACGGGAACTGCAAAAAGCAATCGGTAACTTCGCTCAAGAAACCAACCGCCAAGCGCGATCCATCACACCGGTAGACCTGGGCACATCGGAAATTTACGACATTCTCCGCAAGCGGCTATTTAGCTCCCTGCCCAATGTACAAACCATTGATGCAGTTGCTTCTGCCTACGCAAAAGTGCTGGGAGATGCAGCCAGAGCCAAATCAATTGCCAAAACTGCCGAACAAATTGCCGCCGAAATTCATGCTTCTTACCCTTTCCATCCTTCGGTTAAGCACATCATTGCCCTATTTAAGGAAAACGAAAGCTACCGTCAAACTCGCGGCTTGATGCAGTTTGTTTCAAAAATAATCCAGTCGGTATGGGAGCGTCCCAGCAACGATGTCTACCTGATCGGTTGCCAGCATCTGAACCTCAACATCCCAGACGTGCGGGAAGAGATCAACAAAATCAGCAATCTACAGGGAGCGATTGCCCACGATATTGCGGCCAATGGCACTGCTGTCGCTGAACTGGTGGATCAAAAACTGGGCCATGATGCTGCCAGTCAGATTGCTGCCCTGCTGTTGACTGCCTCTCTGTCTGAATCAGTTGATGCCGTGAAAGGCTTTACCGAGGGGCAATTTTTGGAATACCTAGTAGCTCCTCAGCGGAATGTCAGCGAATTTCAGGATGCTTTTCAAGCGTTCCGTGCCAACGCCTGGTACCTGCACCGCAAAGAAAACGATGCTTGGTACTTTTCCAACATCGAGAACCTGCGTAAGCGCATTGATAGCCGTGCCCGCAACGCTCCCCAGCCGAAAATTGATGCGGAAATGAAGCGGCGGCTGGAAGAAATTTTCCGACCCCAACGGCGGATTGCCTATCAAGAGGTGCAAGCCCTGCCCAAAATTGATGAGATTCGCCTCAATGGCCCGCGGGTGTGCCTGGTACTCAGCCCAGACAGCAAAACACCCCCAGAAGAGGCCCAGCAGTTTTGGGAAAGTGTTCCCGAGAAGAACAACTTTTGTGTGGTTACCGGAGATGGCTCCAATCTGGCCAGCCTAGAAGACAAAACCCGTCGTTTGTGGGCCATTGCCCGAGTACTGGAAGAAACCGGTGGAGACAAATCCCCCCACAAAGCAGAACTGGAGGAAGAGGCCGAACAAGCCGCCTACGACTTTAACGCCACTGTGGTCAGCCTGTTCAATCGAGTCTATTACCCCATCAAGGGCAAACTGACTCCTACCAAGCTCTCCATGACCTTTACGGGCAATACCTTCCATGCTGAAGAGCAGATCGAAAAAGCCCTATCCGATGTCGGTGCATCCAAGCTGTATGTCGATGTGGAAGCCAATGCCGAGGCGTTGCTGTCGCGAGCAGAAGACCTGTTGTGGCCGGCAGGGGGAGAGCGGCGTATCCCTTGGCGAGACGTGGTTTCCCGCACCATCACCAACGAGCGCTGGCCCTGGTTGCCCCCCAAAGGAATGGATACCCTGCGGCAGATAGCCGTCAGCCAAGGTCGCTGGCGGTACACCGAAGATGGATACATCGAAAAGGGGCCCTTTCCGCCCCCCCGCACATCCGTAGCCATCACCCAGCGAGAATACGATGACCGCACCGGTACGGCTACCTTGGAAATTCTGCCTCGAGATGCGGGCAAAAATGGCCGTGTTCACTACAGCTACACGCCCAATGTGGATGCCAACAGCCCTGTGGTGCCCGATACGATCTGGACAACCGATGCCACTGCCCTGTGGTTTGTCGCCATTGACCCGGATGGCCGGCACGAGACAGGGGATGTCTATGCTTGGAAGAATACGCTGACCCTCACCCACCAGCCTCGTATTGGCGGCGGCAAGCGCACCGTAGAGCTAACCGTGAAACCCCGTGGTCAAATTCGCTGGAACACCACGGGCATTAACTCACGGGAAGGCACCCTCTACACTGGCCCCATCGAACTAGAGGGATCAGAAGCCGTTACCATCTATGCCTACGCCGAAGATCAAGGGGTGAGCACCACTCGCAACTTCACGACCCCGGCGCTCGACCAAAAAGGGCCGGTGATTGACAAAAACAAACCGGCTAAGCTGCACAAGCGCCTCAACCTGCAAGGAAATAAGGCGAGTTATACGGCCATCAATCAGAGCAAGGCTTTGGGTGTGCGACTGGCGGGTGGGATCTCCCTAACCGTGGGGGAAGGGAACCGAGCCATCACCACCCGGTTTGGAAGCGATATGGAGGTAAAAGCGGAAGACATTGAGCAGTTTATTGCGATAGCACGTCAGGCTTTAGGCAATGAGACGGCAGAGGTGAGTCTGCGCTTGGACGACCTACACTTCAGCAGCGGCCACGATTTGGAAGTCTTTTTGCATCGGTTGGAAATCAATCCTGAGCCGGGAGAGGTAGAGCAGTGAGCGATAAAAAATGGGAGACGGTGGGGTTCGGCTGTCCCAAAACCGTTGATCCCCACCACTTTGTGGTCGAAATACCTGCCGGCAGAACCGCTCCTGTGCTGATTTACGAAGTCTATGGCATCAAGGCGGGCATCAACGGACAGCCGGACATTGCGGAGCGCTGTGTTCTCAGCCGGTCTATCTGGAGCCAGATTGCTGAGGATCTCAAACAAGAGTTTAATGACCGCCTGCGGGCGAAAAAAATGAATCCGAGCCGTTGGACAACTGGCCGCAACCTCGTAGAACGTCTGCTGGGGAAGGAATTGCTGGTGCTGGCTTGGGCAGTAGAACGGGCCAAACCGGAGGCGATCCCCAATGCCATTCGCAACTGGAGAGGGCTGCGTCCAGAAGAGCGCTGGTGGCTTTACACCATGACAGCAGCGGCGACAGGGGGTGTCGATCACGGGAATATCGGTTGGCGCAAAGCCCTGCGCTATGCCCTCACAGAAAATCCCTTGACGGAACTGAGTGTGCCCACTCCGGTCAAGCGCCCATACCAGCCAGCTTGTTCCGATAGCTTGCGTAGCGAAGCCGTAGAAGCCGATCAACTCAGCCTGTTATCCTGCTTGCAAGAAGATCCCTCGCCTTTTTGGGATAGTGAAGCAACCATTGGCACGACAAAGCTAAGAGATTAAGTTATACTAGATAAAACCGCCTATTTGGGAGAATGCAAATGATGACAGAACTGCTGGAGAAAGCGATTAGCAAGTTAAAAGCTCTACCCACAGAGGAGCAAAATGCAATTGCCAGCCTGATTCTTGATGAGCTAGAAGACGATCAGCGATGGGAAGAATCCTTTGCTTCTTCAGCGGATATGTTAGCAAAACTCGGTGCCGAGGCAATAGCCGAGTATCAAGCAGGCAAGACGGAAGAATTAAACCCCGAAACACTGTGAAATCTCGCACCACTGCCCAGTTTCGCAAGTTGTTTAACGCTCTTCCAGAGTCCATTCCAGATTTGGACAAGCTAGACTTACAAAGGACGCTAATCCCGATCAAAAGTCAATATAATCCGCTTCTCTCGTGCAGCTCTAGCCAAGACCTCGAAATCTTTAGTACCTGGAGCTTCCTCTGAGAGCGATGCCACATCTAAGCCAGCACCTCGCAATAGACAGATACTTAAGCGTGGAAAATTTTCATTGACGAGAAATTGCATCAACTAACTTTATCTG
The DNA here is from genome assembly GCF_054058395.1 of Thermostichus sp. OS-CIW-26. NCBI lineage: Bacteria > Bacillati > Cyanobacteriota > Cyanophyceae > Thermostichales > Thermostichaceae > Thermostichus > Thermostichus sp. OS-CIW-26. The sequence continues at coordinate 13,586 of NZ_JBSSAG010000042.1, forward strand.
AAAAACTGTAGAAGTTCATTTCACGCATACATTCTTGGATATAGCTAAACATAGCCCTAAGTGCTTCTGGAGTCAGCGTAGGGTAGTTTTCCAAAATCTGCTTTTCCGTCCAGCCTGCCGAAAATAGCCCCAAAATAAATTCCACCGATAGGCGACTTCCTCTGAAAACTGGCTTACCCAGGAGAATATCGGGATCCGAATGAATATAGTCTTCCCAGTTCACGGCTTAGGGCCCTAAGAGCTACCATGATCGATGGTATCGCCGGAGATCTCCCTTGTCCATCATCCCCCTTGCTTGGAAAGATAAGCCGAGTTTGATCGAGCGGCTCTTGCCTGCCCAAAAAATCAGCGCCGAAGCGCAAAAGGAACGCAAAGCTGGGGCTGGCCAAACCCTCACGGCGTTGGGGAGCTATTGGAAAGGGCGCAAACCTCTGATCCTGGCCAAAGCTTGCGTATTGGGGGCATTGCTACCTGCAACAGATAACCCCGAAGCCGATCTGGAAGTGTTTGAGTTGCTGATGGGCATTGCTGACAGCAGTTTGGAACGCCGTCTGAAATCGCAACGGGATAAACCCAAATTGGCACAAGGCTCTTACCTCGAAAAACTGGAACTCTGCAAACGCCCGGAAGAATGCGACGATGCCACCCTCTACGGCCCCATTTGGGATCGGGTGAACCAACATTTGGGGACAAATGCCCACAGTTTCCCGGAATTGGTGGAACAACTGGGGACTTTGCGGTTTGGCCATCGCCCACGAGTAGGGGATACCTTTTGCGGGAGCGGTCAAATCCCCTTTGAGGCGGCAAGGCTGGGATGCGATGTCTATGCCAGCGACCTCAATCCCATTGCCTGTATGCTCACTTGGGGAGCGCTGAATATCGTGGGAGCCGATGAAGCCACCCGTCGGGAAATTGAAGCAGCCCAAAAAGCAGTGGCTGAGGCGGTGGATCGGGAAATTACTGCTCTAGGCATTGAGCATGATGAGCACGGCAACCGCGCCAAAGCCTACCTATACTGCCTAGAAACCCGTTGCCCCCACACCGGCTGGATGGTGCCAATGGCTCCCAGTTGGGTGATCAGCAAAACCCGCAATGTGGTGGCGAAGTTGATCCCCAATTACGACCAAAAACGTTTTGAAATTGAAATTGTATCCGGGGTCAGCGAAGCGGAAATGACCGCCGCCGCCAAAGGCACGGTGCAAAAGGGCGATTTGGTGTATGTGCTGGATGGGGAAGAATACCGCACACCCATTAAGACCATTCGTGGGGATTACCGCTTGCCCGACGGCACCACCGGCAACAAATTGCGCCGCTGGGAAAAACACGATTTTATGCCCCGCCCCGACGATATTTTTCAGGAACGGCTGTATTGCATTCAGTGGATAACGGCAGAAACCTTGGGCCAAAGCCGCCAAGAAACCTTTTTTGCCAGCGTCACCCCCGCCGATTTGGCACGGGAACAAAAGGTGGAACAAATCGTGCAGGAAAACCTGGCCGCTTGGCAGGAAGCCGGCCTGGTACCCGATATGGCGATCGAACCGGGGAAAGAAACCACACGCCTCGTTCGCGAGCGGGGCTGGACGTATTGGCATCATTTGTTTAGTCCGAGACAATTGCTGCTACTTTCTTCTGTATTAAATCACTCAAAGAAAGTATCTGCTTTGTTAATAGATTTTTGCAAAATCTTGGATTATTCATCTAAGTTGTGTCAATGGACTCCTGGAAGTCCAGGAAAACCCGGTATTGCTTTAACTTCCGAAAAAGTTGCTCATGTATTTTACAATCAAGCGCTTAACACTTTTTTCTCTTATGCCGAGAGAAGTTCTTGCGAGATTAGTGCTTATGTATCCAGATACGACCGTCGATATTCCCATCTAACCGGAATTTCTACTGTTCAATGTACAGATGCCCGGGAACATAAAATAAGTTGTGACTGTGGAGTTACCGATCCCCCTTATGCCGATGCAATTCATTACCACGAAATCACCGAGTTTTTTATTGCGTGGTTGCGAAAGAATCCACCCAAAGAATTTGCCCATTGGGTGTGGGATAGTCGCAGAGCTTTAGCCATTCAGGGCAAGGGGGAAAAGTTCCGTCAGGATATGATTGCTGCCTACACTGCCTTAGCAAAGCATATGCCCGACAACGGCTTGCAAATTGTGATGTTCACCCATCAGGATGCCGAAGTGTGGTCGGATATGGCCAGCATCATGTGGGGGGCGGGCTTGCAAGTTACAGCCGCTTGGTACATTGCCACAGAAACCACTTCTGAACTCAAAAAGGGCGGTTATGTGCAAGGCACGGTGTTGCTGGTGGCGCGTAAGCGGTTGCAAGATACTTCTGCCTATCGGGATGAGCTGGTGGAAGAGGTGCGGCAAGAAGTTGCCCATCAGATTGAAACCATGGTGGGGCTAAATCAAAGCACCCAAGGCAAGGGGCGCACCGAAAACCTGTTTGAAGATGCCGATTTGCAAATGGCAGGTTATGCGGCAGCGTTGCGGGTATTGACGGGCTACCGGCGCATTGATGGACAGGATATGGTGGCAGCAGCCCTGCGCCCCCGACCCAAAGGCGAAAGAGATATCGTTCGGGAAATTATTGATTATGCCGTGCAGGTTGCCAATGAGCATCTTGTACCTGAAGGCATCGCGCAGGGGGTGTGGGAGGGGTGCTGTGGTGCAGAGCGCTTTTATCTGAAAATGATGGAACTGGAAGCGGTAGGGCTGAAGAAGCTGGACAACTACCAGAACTTTGCCAAGGCATTTCGAGTTGGCGACTATGGCGAATTGATGGCCTCTCAGCAGCCCAACAATGCCCGACTCAAAAATGCTCTAGACTTCAAGAAGAGCAGCTTTGAGGGCGAATTTGGCCGCTCAGCACTGCGAGCCGTTTTGTTTGCTCTCTACGAACTGCAGAAAGAGGCGGATAGCGATGAGGTGATGGAACACCTGCGGTCTTTGGTGCCCAACTACCACATGCGCCGGGATGATTTGGTGGCTTTTTGTCAATACATTGCCCGCAAGCGAGAACACCGCTATCCAGAAGAGTCCTCAGCCGCTGGGATCTTGCTCGCCCTTATCAGAAATGAACGCTTGGGTTGAAGAAGAAGTTATAGGATTAACTCACTCACAAGTTGTATTGTCAGGGCTTCCTTCAAGCTCAGCATCTGAGTTAAAGTATTTCTCAACAATCGACTTTATTTGGTTAACATAAGCTATAGCCTTGTCCGCATTTTTTTGTTTGTAGTATTCCAAGGGGACAATATCTACAGCTCCATAAAAAGCCAACTCCCTATCTTTGCGCATCTCAAATGATATGTTTTCCAGCAAGGCTATTTCCTCGTCAGAAAGCTCTGGGAACCGTTCTCTATTTTCTGCTACTTGGCCACCAGGGTCATGGGTTTTGCCGTAGTTTATTCCCTTAATGATTAGGCAAGCTTTGATGAATAACTCAATGATTTCTTGGCACATCCGAACTACATCAGCGTAATCGCCAACCTCATAGAAGAATGACAACGCTTGGATGCGATAATTAGCCCTTTGATAGTAGTCTCTTGCTAATTTCTTTCTCATCGTTATTCACCCAATAGGGGATCCCCCGGCATACTTTATACGTGATTAAACTGTCACAGATGAGTTGATTGACTATATCCCTGATCTGCGTGATGCAGTTCTGCTTTTCATAGATGATGTGGTGGTTGGTAGCCACTTCATAAGTCAAGCTGGCTGGCCTGCATAGCTCTGTGGGCTTTAGCAAGATAAAGTTTATCTCCAAGCCAAGAAGTTTTTCTAGATCCCTGCAGGTAGGAAGCAGTAAGTCATCTCTGCTTCTGCAATCGGGTATATTCTCTGCAATTACTAATAAATCGAGGTCAGAGCCATGAACCCATGAATCATTGGCGCGGGATCCATAGACAACAATAGCCCACAGATCCGAGCCAAAGACGGATTGAATTTTCTCTTGAATAAGCCGCGCTTGTGCTTCGGATATTCCTATGCTGCGCTTCTCTCTGCCCTGAAAGCCTGCAGACTCTTGTACGGTTGACATGGCTACCTTGCGCTGATCAGCTTATTCTGCAAAGACGCTGCTTGCGCCTTCGGCTGCTCATTTTAAGGCTAGAGTATTGTTACAATTTTACCCCAGCCCGCCATGTCCAGCACTTCTTTCCTACGCCGTTTCAGTTCCCGCCAGCAGCGGCTCAGCCATGTCTTTCTCAAAGATCGCCTGGCAAAGGCACGCACCTACAAGCGCATTGCTGGGTACTTTCGCTCTTCTATTTTTGAATTGGTGACTGAAGAGATTACACACATCGAGCAGGTGCAGATCGTCTGTAACAGCGACTTGGATCCCTGGGATATTGCCATCGGCAAAGCTTCCCGCCAGGCCAGAGAAATGGCGCTCAAAGAAAAATGGAACGAAGAGAAAGGAGAATTGATCACCAGCCTATTACAGCGCCCCCGCTACCGTCAACTTTACGAAATCCTCAAAAGCGGCAAAGTGGAAGTGCGAGTGGTGTCAGCCGCAGATGCCCCCTTTCTCCACGGCAAAGCAGGTGTTATTGAGGCAAGAGATGGCACCAAATCTGCTTTTATCGGCAGCCTCAACGAAACGCGGCAGGGATGGCAAGAGCATTACGAAATTGTCTGGGAAGACCAGTCGCCAGAAGGGGTTGCTTGGGTCGAAGCGGAGTTTCAGTACCTGTGGGAACGGAGTGTTCCTCTGCCAGAAGCGATTGTGGAAGAGGTGGGGCGATTATCTCGCAAGGTAGAGGTATTTCTTCAAGACTTGCAACCTGTCGATGTTCCTGGAGCCGCATTGGTGGAAGCCCCTCTCTATCGCCGGGGTGAGGTTCTCAAACCATGGCAGCAGTCGTTTGTGGAAATGTTCCTGGAACACCGAGAGCTGTATGGTGCAGTGCGACTCATTCTGGCAGATGAAGTGGGGCTGGGTAAAACCTTGTCTTTGGCGGTTGCGGCGATGGTGGCGTGCCTTTTGGAAGATGGGCCAGCCTTAATTCTTTGTCCGGCTACCCTCTGCCAGCAGTGGCAAGTGGAACTCAAAGATAAACTGGGCATTCCCTCTGCTGTGTGGCTCTCCAACCGCAAGGTATGGCAAGATGCCAATGGGCACATCATCAAAACCAAGGGTGCTGAAGGTATTGGCCGTTGCCCCTATCAAATTGGTATTGTTTCTACGGGTCTCATCTTTCACAATGCCCCCGAAGCCCAATGCCTTTTGGAACGACGCTTTGGCACGATTGTCCTGGATGAGGCCCACCGCGCCCGCTGTACCCGTGGTGTCACGGTAAGGGATCCCAAACCCAACAATCTCTTGGACTTTATGGGCAAGGCGGCCACCCAGTCCAAGCACGTCCTTTTGGGCACAGCCACCCCCATCCAAACCCATGTTGAGGAGCTGTGGGATCTGCTGGGAGTGCTCAACAGCGGTGCCGAGCATGTGTTGGGACGACGGCATCAGCAGTTGTGGCAGCAGACGCAAAGGATCCTGCCCATCTTGACAGGACAACAAGCAGTGACCGACGAGCATTTTGCCTGGAATTTGCTCCGCAATCCTCTGCCGCCATCTGTTGAGGATCCCTTGTTTGACCACATCCGCAGCGATCTGAAGCTCTTCAAAGGTCAACACTTCACAGATAAGCCCCTGACGGAATTGGAGGACTTCACCCGCCAAGAACTGCGAGATGCCCTGGAAGAGCGCCAACAGGGGCTGACTTTTTTCCAGCGACACAACCCAATTCTGCGCCATACCGTATTGCGAAAACGCTCTACCTTGGAAGAATTGGGCTTGCTTGAGCGGATTGCCGTCGATATTTGGCCGAGCGAGGGAGAGCAATTGCCCATGTTCTGTGGGCTGGGTTTGCTCACTTCTCCCGAATTTGATGTGGCCTATGAAGCTGCCCAAGATTTTGCTAGGGCTTTGAGACAGCGTACCCAATCCGCTGGGTTTATGAAAAGCATCATGCAAAGCCGGATCTGCTCCAGTATTGCCAGCGGCCTATCTACGGCTCAGAAACTACTGGAAAAGCGGCGTTTTTTTGAGGAGGACGGAGAAGAAGATTGGCTGTTAGACAACCTTCCAGAGATTTTAGAGGCAGAATATGCCCATTTGGAGCGCATTGTTAGCGTCTTGAGCCAAAAGAGCACGGATCCCAAACTCGATGCCGTCCTCTATTTCCTACAGGAACGACACTGGCTGGACTTGGGATGCATCATTTTCAGCCAGTATTTTGATACCGCCCATTGGGTGGCCAACAACCTGAGCCAACGTCTGCCTCAAGAAAGTGTGGCTCTCTATGCAGGCGCCCACAAGTCGGGTTTGTTTTTTGCCGGAGAATGGCGGAGCGCAGAGCGGGAAGATATCAAGAGAGCCGTGCGAGAGCGTACCATTCGGCTGGTGGTGGCCACCGATGCTGCTTGTGAAGGTCTGAATCTCCAAACTTTGGGCACGCTGATCAACATTGATCTCCCTTGGAATCCTTCCCGCCTAGAGCAGCGCATCGGGCGGATCAAGCGCTTTGGTCAGACCCGCGACCGTGTGGACATGCTCAACCTGGTGTACCACGGTACCCACGACGAAAAGGTATACGAGGTGCTTTCTCAGCGGATGAAAGATCGCTACGACTTGTTCGGTTCTTTGCCCGATACTATCGAAGATGAGTGGATTGAGAATATCGAAACTCTGGAGGCCAAATTGCAGGAGTTTACAGAGCGCAAGAAACAGGCCAACGCTTTTGAGCTGCGCTACGCAAGCACAGTTGAACCCAAAGGCCCAAGATGGGAGACCTGCGAAAAGGTGTTGTCCCGTCGGGATATTGTGGAACGTCTTTCAGAAGGGTGGTAGCCATATATCAGCCAATTCGATATGCTTCTGCCAATGGGCTGGAAAAAGTTGCCTCTGACCACGAGTTAATACGGGCGGAAGTGCCTTGACCATGCTAGGCTCCAGCCCGAAAAATCTGCTCAGCCGTGAGGTTTAATTCAGGGAAAACTTTAGAGCGAATCCGGTCATTGCCCCGAAATAATTGCGCCTGATATTCCTCATTGACCGGTTGGAAAACCGAGATTGTGGGAACCTTCGGCTCGCCAATGTACCGACGACCCCCCAACGCTTGGTAGTCAACGATCCAGTATTCGGCAATACCTAACGTCTCGTAGTCACTCAGCTTATGCCAGTAGTCATCTCGCCAGTTGTTGCTGGTAATTTCAATGACAAGAGGAATAGAGGTTCCGTGGATGAGCGTCGAGGATTTCTGCCACAGGGGTTCTCTGGCCAAGGCGGTACGGTCAATCACCACCCCATCAGGAGCGTAGGCAGTATCGCCTTCCGGCGCCTTGATCAAGGTGTCCCGACCTAGAAAATAGTTGAGGTTGCACCTGCGGATTTCTAATGCCAATTCGATGGCAAGAAAACCACTGATTTCATCATGTTTCCCTGTGGGTTGCATCTCAACCGCAACTCCGTTGTGTAGTTCGTATCGTCTGTTAGGTTTCCACTCCAGAAACTCAGCAAAAGTCATTGGCTTAGAAGACACAGCATAGGTAGCAGTCATAGTTTTTCCTCCCTTGAATGAGTTAAAACGCCCTAGATACAGCCTGTTAAGGGCTCAAGGGGTACAATAGCAGCACTTAGCAAACCAACTTCGGAAGGAGGATGGATTGATCAGTAGTAAAGAAGTCTTCA
>NZ_JBSSAG010000043.1:0-21134 GCF_054058395.1 Thermostichus sp. OS-CIW-26
TTAAGTGTGGACACTGTGGATGGGAAGGGGATGCGGATTTGAATGGTGCGAATGTGATTGCGCTTTTGGGGGCTGCTGTAAACCAGCCTAGAGGTCCGTGGTTGGCTTGCCAACTGCAGGGCTACCGAAAGCCCGCCCTGTACTGCGAAGCAGTCAGGGTCGGGTAGTTTACTGAATTAGGATGGGAAAGCGTGGTTTTGCCGTGTCGGCCCGCTTGTTCTTCTCTTGGGTAGATCTGGAGCAGCGTAGATGGCAGTTTACGAGGGCAATTTTGTTCAGACGGAGGATCTGCGTCTAGCCATCGTCATCGGTCGGTTTAACGACCTGATCACCGGCAAATTGTTAGAAGGGTGCCAGGACGCGCTGAAGCGGCATGGTGTGGATGTCGGCCCGGAGAGCAAGCAGGTGGACTACTACTGGGTGCCGGGCAGTTTTGAGGTGCCTTTGCTGGCCCACCAACTGGCCCAATCTCGCCGTTATGACGCCATCATCTGCCTGGGGGCAGTGATTCGCGGGCAAACTCCCCACTTCGACTATGTGGCAGCGGAGGTCTCCAAGGGCATTGCGGCGGCAGGATTTCGTACCGGCGTGCCGGTCATTTTCGGGATCCTCACCGCCGATACCCTGCAGCAGGCTCTGGAGCGGGCCGGGGTCAAGAGCAACAAAGGTTGGGAATACGCCATGAGTGCCCTGGAGATGGCGACGCTGATGCGCCAAGTTGCCCCCGTGCTCCAAGGCAGCTACAGCCACAGCGGCAACGGGGCCGGATCCCGTCCGTCTCTGCCCGGTGGAGCGGAAGCCCTGCAGTCTACCCTGGACAGCGCTGCCTATTGAGGGCGGGTGAGGCGAGTCAGCACTTCGTTGGAGCGCTGCACAAAGGCCCGCGCGGCTGCCGGGTCAAAGCTTTTCTGGGTAATCAAAGCCAAATCGTAGATGTGATTGCAGATGAGGTGAACCAAGTCGGGATCCCGACCCTGATCGGCAAGAGACTGCAGGTTTTGGATAAGGGGATGGGCCGTGTTCAGAACCAGCGTGTGCTCTTCCAGAAACTCCAGCGGCTTCTGCTGGATGACGGCGTTGAGCTCCTGTAGGCGCCGCAGCGTCTCCGGTAGCAAGATCATGGCCGGAACCGACTCCGATTTAAGGGCTTCTGCTTGGATCTGCAACTTGTCTTTGCCCAGGGCCTGCCGAAAGAGATCGACCAACTTTTGGCTGCGGGTTTTTTGCGTTACCGGGTCAACAATTTCGGCGGCTTTGTCTTTATCTACCAGCGTTTCGTCCAGCTCAGAATCTACCCGCTTAAATTGGATCCCTTCTTCTTTGTATTCCCGCTCCAAAAAGCTGCTGAAGTGGCTGTCGATCCAGCTATCCAACATGATCACTTCCAGTCCTTGAGAGCGGTGGAGATCGATGTAGGCACTCTGGGCAGCCTCATCGGTGGCGTAGTAAACTCGCTTGTTTTGCTTGTCGCGGGTGCGCTCCAGGTACGCTTTCAGGGTCACATATTCGGGTTTGTCAGCAGGGGATCCGGCCACTCGGAAAATGAGAATATCCTTAATCTGGGCAAAGAACTTGTCGTTGTTCATCGCCCCAAACTTCATAAAGAGGCTGATGTCGGGCCAGACCTTGACGTATTTTTCGTAATCTTCCCTGTACAGTTCATTGAGACGATCCGCCACCTTTTTGGCAACGTGATCCCCAATGCGTCTTACGGTGCGGTCATTTTGCAAGAAGCTGCGGGAGACGTTGAGGGGAATATCCGGACTGTCGATGGCCCCCCGCAGAGGTAGGAGGAACTTGGGGATAACTTCCTCACAGTTATCTTGGACAAAGACTTGATTGCAGAACAGCTTGACTTGACCCTTGGTGGGATCAATATCCGGGCGCAACTTGGGGAAATAGAGGATCCCTTGCACGATGAAGGGATAGTCGGTGTTGATGTGTACCCAGAAGTGGGGATCCTCTTGAAAGGGATAGAGGTAGCGATAAAACTCTAGGTAATCCTCATCTTTGAGTTCGGAAGGTGAAGTTCTCCACAGGGGCTTTTGCTTGTTGATCACTTCCCCGTTTAACTTGATGGGAACGGGGATGAAATCGCAGTATTTGCGAACCAATTCCCGAATGCGGCTTGGCTCCAGGTATTCTTCGTTTTCGGGGGTGATGTAAAGGGTAACGGTGGTGCCGATGCTGGAGCGCTCAGAATCGGAGAGGGTAAAAGTGGTGGTGCCGTCACAAGCCCACTTCACCGGCGTGCTGCCGGGCCGATAGGAGAGGGTGTCGATCTCCACCCGCTGCGACACCATAAAAGAGGAGTAGAATCCTAGACCAAAGTGGCCAATGATTGCTTGCTCTGCGTCTTTGCCCTTGTACTTTTGAATGAACTCTTCAGCGCTGGAAAAAGCCACCTGGTTGATGTATTTTTTCACTTCCTCGGCAGTCATGCCAATGCCGTTATCGGCCACCGCTAAGGTCTTGGCCTCTTTGTTGAGGGCAATCGTAATCTCCGGCTCTGGGAGATCTGCCACTTCGCCGGCAAGGCTGGCCATCTTCAGCTTGGTGATGGCATCAGCAGCATTGGAGATCAGCTCCCGCAAGAAGATCTCTCGATCCGAGTAGAGAGACTGCTTGATGATGGGAAAGATGTTCTCGGTGTGGATGGTGATGGATCCCTGTTCCAGCACGGTCATAGGTGGCTCAGCACTCAAACAAGCTCAGTGCTAATCTACAGAGGTTGAGAAGCCCCCGACAAGCAGGCCCCTTTTCGGAAATCCGCACTCGCAACCGAACCGGCTCTCTAGAGCTGAGCTGCTCCGGGCGGAGCTTGGGCTTGGCCGTTCCCATCAGTGGTGCGGAGCGCTTCATCCAAAGCAAGTTGTTGGGCCCAATCCTGGCCGATCCGAATGGTGACGTCGGAGTTGAGAACGCCAGTAGATTCTACCCGCACTTCTCCCAGGCCAATGGCGGCGCGGATCTGTTTGGCTCCTTCGCGATCCCCGCTCTGGGCGAGGATCTCCGTTTGCTGCAGCACCTGGGTGCTGTCTTCCACAGCAAAAGCATGGACGTATCCTTGCCTCACCAATTCCTGCACCATACGGCGGGCCATCCCCGGCTCTCCGGTTGCGTTTTGCACGGCTATGCGCAGGCGGTGTGGAGGAATGCGGGCTACCTCTGCCTCCAGGCCAAAGTGGGAGACGGCCACCCGTCGGATCCCGGCTGGATCCGGCAGCCAGTAGCTGGTGGAGAATTCTCCCGGCTGACTGAAGCGGCCCGGCAGCAGCACCAGGTCGATGCGATCGCCCCCAGAGGTGAGGACAAACTTGGCCAAGCTCAGAACCTCTTCCCAGGTGAGGTTGGTATCGAGGTTGGTGCGGATAACCTGCAAAATCTTTGGGATCCGCGGCCAGACAGCAGGGGAGAGCAGTTCCCGGCTCAGGGCCCGCAGCAATTCCTGTTGCCGTTGCACCCGACCGATATCCCCCAATCCCAGGTGATCGCGGCGGAAGCGGGCAAAGTGGTGGGCTTGTTCTCCATTGAGGCGTTGCCAGCCGGGCTCCAGGTGGATGAACAACTGCTGGGTGTGATCTGCGTACTGCATCGGTTCCGGCACGTAGATTTCCAGGCCGCCCACCGCGTCGATCAGCTCTTCCAGAGCGTCGGTATTGAGGCGAATGTAGCGGTCAATCGGGATCCCACCCATCAAGTGGCTGACCACCTGAGCCGTCAGCGCCGGGCCTCCTGCCAAGTTGGCAGCATTGATCTTGGCCACACCAAAGCCAGGCAAGCGCACACGAGTATCGCGGGGGATGGACAAAACGGTAATCCGCCGCGCCTGGGGATCAAAGCGGGCCAAGAGAATGGTGTCGCTGCGGGTGTGGAAGCGATCTCGCTCTGTGGGCAAGGGCAGGGTGGGATCCGGGTTGTCCGTGCCGAGAATGAGGATATGCAACGAGCGATCCAGAGCCGCAGCCCGTAAGGCATCAGGACGGAAGGCTTCTTGTTCTGCAGGAGTGAGGGAAGTTGGGATCACCTGACGGGGCAACATCACGGCCAAGAGGGCACCGGCAGAACCCGCCAACACAGCCGTGAACCCCAACAACAGCCAGAGGATCCCCTGACGAATGGCCTGCTGACGAGCTGCGCGGACACGGTCAGGACGGGGGGGATAGTGGAAGGAGGGCATCAGGTCAGACCAGGCCTCGCGAGCGCGTACAGGAAAGGGTGTACTGTCTGGGTGGTGTTGCCAACTCCACCAATTCAAGGCCATGTTACCCTATCCTCAGTTTTCAGAGTTGTCTGGATCCAACTTCAGCGAGGTAGCAGTCGCCACAGGGGGATCCCTGCAGCCGTTGTCGGGAAAGTCAGAGGTGCATCTTTGGCTGCAGACAGTCCCCCCGTTGGAGAAGTTGCTCCCCCAGCTCGGCCTTCTTTCCCCTGAAGAATGTCGGCGGGCAGAGCGTTTACAACTGCCGGCAGATCGGCGCCGCTTTCTGGCCGGTCGTCTTGGGTTGCGGAGCTTGCTTAGCCGCTACAGCGGCATTCCGCCCCAGGGGATCCCCCTCGACCACAGTTCTACCGGCAAACCCTACTGGCGGGATCCACCCCTGCCGCTGCAGTTTAACCTCAGCCACTCCCACGAGCGCGTCCTGATCGGCCTGAGATGGCAATACCGCATTGGAGTGGATCTGGAATGGGTTCGACCTGTGCTCCGCTGGCAGCGCATCGCCCAACGCTATTTTTCAGCTGCTGAGCAGGGCCGTTTGGCCAGCTGTCCAGCTCCAGAGCGAGATGCCCTCTTCTTCCAAATGTGGACACAAAAGGAGGCGCTCCTGAAGGGAACGGGCAGGGGTCTGGCCGGCTCCAGAGCTTTGGGCGAGGACTCCCGCTGGGTGACCTTACCGCTTCAGGTTGCCGGTGGCTACGCCGCTGCGGTAGCCCTTGAAATAAGGAAAGACGGAGAGGAAGCCCCAGCCGTGCGGCTCTACGAGGATGTGGATGGCTAGACAGGGCAGAAGGGAATCAAAACCTCTCCGCCTAGAGATGCTATCTTGAGTTTCCAGGCTACTCGCAGAGGAGTGAGAAGGGAGGAGTGAGAAGTGAGAAGGAGAAATCTCTTCTCTTTGCTCTTTTCTCTTTGCTCTTTCCTCTCTCCTCGTTGTTGCAATGTTAAACAGGTTCTGTCATTTCCTGGTGCTGGGAATCTGGCTATCGGCCCTCATGATTGGGATCCCTGGCCTGGCGCAGGCGCGGGATCTCTCCAGACAAACGCCGCAGGAGAAGGTGGTTGAGTTGGGCACTGCCGACAATCAGTTGGTGTTTGCGCCCAAGGAACTGTCTTTTCACAACGGCAGCCTCTACCGTCTTCGCCTGAGCAACCCCAGCCAATTGAAACATTATTTCAGCGCCAAAGATTTTGCCGATGCCGTTTGGACCCGTAAGTTGGACGTGGCCGGCGTGGAAATTAAGGGCCAGATCCGAGAACTGGAGCTGAAGCCAGGCGCTTCGGTGGAGTGGCAATTTATTCCTCTGAAATCTGGGGTCTATTCTCTGGTTTGCACTATTCCCGGCCATGCAGAAGCAGGTATGGTGGGGCAGATTACCATCGGCGATTGAGATCCTCTTCCTGGGCTACCCGGCCAAAAGGGGATAGAAAAGAGAAAGACGCTGCCAGGCCAATCCATGAAAAACCCGCTCACGCCCAAAGCCCTTCGCGCCACCGACGCGAACGCGGAACACTGGACTCGGCGACGCCAGGCAGCTTCCCCTCGAAAGAGCAGGCCCCCCCTTTCGGAGCGGATTGCCGGCTATGCCATAGCGCTTCTCTCCCTCACTGCCGTCCACGGGATCCGCTACTACAACGAACCACAACTGACCGTCGGCAGCCGTTCTCCGCAGACGTTTCTTGCCCCTGCTGCGGCGGAGATTGAAGATGTGGAGGCTACCCAGGCCCGACAAGCTGAGGCGCGACGGCGGGTGGTTCAGGCCCTCAAAATCAACAGCACCGCCAACGACAGCATGCGGCAAAACCTGGAGGGTCTCCTGGCTGAGGTGGAGGCCATCCGCCAAGAGGCAGGGCCTCTGCCCTATGTTTCTGTCCAGTTGCTGTCTCTGCCAACGCAGATCTACCTGCGCCAGCTTTCCCCGGAGGAGTGGGAACCCTTCCAGGCTCGCGCCCGACAAGAGGCCATCCGCGGAGCCACCCCATCTCCTTCAGAAGAGCCCTCTTCTGGGCGACCGGAGCAGCTTCCTCCGGAGCAGCGGGCTAAGCAAGAGCTTGTCGAGGTTTGGCAGCGGGTCTGGTTGGACGGATCGGCCACCCAGATGGCGGCGACGGATCCCTATACTCAGCTAATTACCCAGGTGGAAGCGGCGCAACGGCGCTATCAAGCAGCTTTGCCGGCTCTGGAGCAGCTCACCCCCCCTGTTCCGGCCACCGTTCTCAACTTGGCAGATGCGGATTGGCAGCATTTGCAAACCTTGAGCCGGCGGGTCTTGGAGCGCCTGCAGAAGATAGGGATTGTGGATGGCCTGCCCCGCGAAGTTCGCGCCGAAGGGATCCAAGCCCAACTGGACGATTTGATTTTTCCGGGCAATGCTGCCCAACGACAGGAGTTGCAAGGGCTGGTCTATCAGTGGCTGCAGCAGGTGCTCATTCCCAATGTTGAGGTGGATCCCCAGCGCACCGAGCAGCGCATTCGCGCCGAGCTGGAAAAAGTCGAGCCGGTTCTGATCTCGGTTGCCGAGAACCAGGTGATCGTGCGAGCAGATCAGGTCATCACTCCCGAAATTTTTCTCATCTTGGATCACTTTGGGCTTACCCAGCGCGGGATCAACATCTGGGGCTTGGTGGGAGTGGCCGGAGTGATGGGCATGGGCCTGGCTGTCTTTGTGCCTCTGCAACAACGCTTGAGGCCGGGATTGCGCCGCCGGGATCGGGTGTTGATCCTCATAGTTTCCCTGACCGCTCCCCTTTTGGCGGCCTTGTTCAAGCTGGAGTTCAGCTCCCTGCCGGCAGTGGGTCTGTTGCTGGGCAGTTTTTACGGGGCAGGGCTGGGCTTGGTGGTGGTGGTAGGCCAGGCGCTGTTTTTGCCCTTGGTCTCCCCTGTCAACCTGCTCACCCTTGTACCCTTGCTCTCCGGCAGCGTGGTGGCCTCTGCCCTGGCCGGGCGTTCCCGTTCCCGCGAAGAGCTGGCCTTGTTGGGAGGAGGAGCGGCAGCGGTGCAGATGCTGGCCTACGGGGCGGTTAGCTTGGCCACCACCGGTGGCATCGACCTGTTGGCCATGGCTTTGGCAGGGGGAACCAGCTTGGGATGGAGCATTGTTGCCCTGGGAGCCAGCCCCTACCTGGAGCGCCTATTTGACTTAGCCACCCCCATTCGTCTGATCGAGTTGAGCAATCCCAATCGCACGCTGCTGCGGCGGCTGGCTGCAGAGGCCCCCGGCACCTTCCAGCACACTCTGCTTGTGGCCACTTTGGCAGAACGGGCTGCCCAGAAGCTGAACCTCAACGTGGAGCTGGTGCGCACCGGCACTCTTTACCACGACATCGGCAAGATGCTGCAGGCCCGCTACTTCATCGAGAACCAGATGGGCAGCCTCAACCCCCACACCCAACTGGACGATCCCTATCGCAGTGCTCAGATTATCAAGGCCCACGTCAGCGATGGCTTGCGCCTGGCCAAGCAATATAATCTGCCTACCGCTGTCCAGGCGTTTATCCCTGAGCACCAGGGGACGATCCTGATTGCCTACTTCTACCATCAAGCCCAGATGAAAGCCGGGGGTCAGCCCGTACCCGAAGAGCCGTTCCGCTACGATGGCCCGATCCCCCAGAGCAAGGAGACGGGGGTGGTGATGATGGCCGATGCCTGTGAAGCCGCCCTGCGCAGCATGACTCTGAGCGATGGCTTCGGCCCCGATGTGGTCGAGCGGGCAAAAGCTGTTGTCCGCAAAATTGCCCAGGCCCGTTGGCAAGATGGCCAGTTGGTTGATAGTGGGCTGACGCTGGAGGATTTGGAGGTGGTGGCAGACGCTTTCGTGGAGGTCTGGCGGGAATCCAACCACGAGCGCATCCCCTACCCCAGTTTCACCCCTGCCCCCTCGCTGCCTGAGACTCCTTCTGCTCAGGCCCAGATCCCAGTGTTGATGAGCCCCTCTACGGGATCCCCTTAGCCAAGTAACCTCTTCCCGAAGAAGCTGGGTAGGTAGAGAAAGGTCTAGCCCTGCGGCTCATCGATCAGTACGATAGGGGATCGTTCTGTGGATCCAATGTGAACCAAGGCAGTCCTAGGATTTGCAGCCCTAGGGGGAGGATTTTTGTTTTATTGTTTTTGGATGGCCTGCTGAATGCTTCATGGAGCTCCTACTTCCTCTGCCGATCCCAAAGCTTCTGCAGCTCCTTTTCAGATTCCACCTCTGTCTCAGTCCAGCCCTGTCCAACTGTCGCTGGTCATTCCCACCTACAACGAAGCCTCCAGTATCTGCAGCCTGATCCGGCAGTTGTGTGCCCACCTAGACACGATTCTGCCTGGAAGCTATGAGTTGATTGTGGTGGATGACAATAGCCCCGATTACACTGCCAAAGTGGCCCAAGGATTGCAAAAAGAATTCCCTCAACTGCAAGTCATTTGTCGCCACCACGAACGAGGCCTGGCCACTGCCGTGCTGCGGGGATGGCAAGCTGCCCGCGGCGAGGTGTTGGGGGTTATGGATGGGGATTTGCAGCATCCGCCGGAGATTGTCCTCAAATTGTGGCCGCTCATCCAGAAAGGGGCAGATTTGGTGGTGGGCAGCCGCTATGCACCATCGGGAGGGGTGAGCCACTGGAGCCTGGGCCGGCGCATTGTCTCCCGTGGGGCCCAATGGATCGGGTTGGCTCTGCTGCCAGGGATCTTCAGCCGTGTTTCCGATCCGTTGAGCGGACTGTTCCTGGTCAGACGCCAGTCTATTGCCGGGATCCCGCTCAACCCCAAGGGTTACAAGCTGCTGATCGAGGTGCTGGCGCGGGGCCGGGTGAAAACCATTGCTGAAGTCGGCTACATCTTTCAGGAGCGCCAAAACGGGGAGAGCAAAATCCAACTGCAAACTTGTCTCCAATATCTCCACCACCTGATAGTGCTGCGCTTTTCGCTAGGGCAGGTGGGATCCTTTTTGCGCTTCAGCACGGTTGGCCTATCCGGCACCTTGGTGGACATGGCTTTGCTCTATGTTTTGCACGATCCCACCAACTTAGGATGGGATCTCATAACCAGTAAGCTGGTTGCTTCGGAGGTGGCCATTCTCAATAACTTCCTCTGGAACGACCTGTGGACTTTTCGCCATGTGACCCGCTTGCAGCCGGGGCCCTGGAATCGCCTGAAGCGGTTGGCGAAGTTTAACGTTATCTGCTTAATTGGCTTGGTTCTCAACGCTTCACTGGTGATCTTGCTGAGCGAGCGCTTGGGCATTCATTATTTGTTGGCCAACTTAATTGCCATCGGTGTTGTCGTATTCTGGAACTTCTACCTCAACTCCAAGCTGAGCTGGAGGAGTGCAGAGGTTAAGTCGGACTGATACATTTACGCTGAACACTGCTGAGTATTATCGCTCAACGGTGCAGCGATAGCATCCTGTCCACTGCTGAACAGGATGGCGGTATCCCGCAAAGCTCTGAGCATAACACCCAGAGCGCCTTGCCAATCTCGTGGCAACCTATGGTTGCACTTTGGGCATCTAAACACCTTTGCGCCACCCAACTTGGTGTGGATGTGCCCGCACTTGGTACAGGTTTTGCTGGTGTACGCTTCCGATACTTCCACGACGACCACGTTTTTCTTCTTGGCTTGAAACTTCAGGAACTGCTTGAACCGATAGTGCGCCCAGGTGAGCATCGCCCTTGCCGTCTTGCTACCAAACTTCCTCCCTGCCTTGGCAACCATCTTGGCTGACTCGAAAGTGGGGAGGAATATCAATCGGTAGTTATCCGTCAGGAACGCCGCTACCTTGCGATGGCACTCGTCCACCAAGTTCCTGATTCTCTCCCGCAGACGAAACGCCGCTTGCCGCATTCGCCTACGCTTGGGTCTCGGTGCTTTACTCAGCCTAGACTGCAGATCGTCTAGGTGGTAGCACAGCCGAACGATCCTGCCAAAGTCTCCCTTGGCGATATCTACAAAGCCCGCTCCATCAAACCCTGTAAGGAAGCTTCTTACCCCAGGGTCAAGCGCAACAACCCCCTTTGCTAACGAACACTGCTCGTTCACGGGCTCAGGGAAGATGGCATACCATCTGTCTTTCACCCGCATTAGCTCAGTTCCACGTGCCCATTCTCTGGGCATCTCCTCGGATGCGCGGAACGCCAAACCTCGGGTGAGTTTCGGATACCACGTCCCATTGCGAAAGTTGCCGGCGTTGAATTGCAGCGTATGCGACCTGTCCCGCACACTGCGAAACCTCGCGTCTTTGCTTCGGCGAAATGCCAACCACGCCTCGACGACCGCGTTCTGCTTGATGTGGCAGGGGGCGTCCTTCACCCACTCAGGCAGGTCGGAGCGCAGGATGATGTCCCGCAGCTTTCTGGCCGTTTTTGGGGCACCATGCTGGCGCTGATAGGCAATCGCTTGGTTGTAGCAGTACCGGCACGCCGCTTGCCAATGCTTCCAAACCTTAGCCAGCGCCGGCTCCGGATAAATCCGTATCTTTCTCGATTGCAGCCCGGTATTTTCTGAGTCCGTAGAGCCGACTGCTGAAGCAGTGCAGGATGGTGAGGATATCCTCAACCAGTTCCTGTTGGGGAGAAAGGTGATCGTCATCGAGAACCAAGATTTCGCACCCGTATTGACGGCAGTACCACTCAACGAGCTCAAATCCAAACCGGCAGAGTCGATCCCGGTGAGCGACCACAATTGTTCCGACATCTCCCGCACGAACTCGTTCCAATAAGGCAAGGAACTTTGGTCTTTTGAAGTCGAGACCGCCGCCAACTTCTCCGACCACCTCGGCTCCAGGATAGAGGTTAACCAGCCTTGCAATCTGTCTCTCCAAGTCTGGTTTCTGTCCTCGACCGCTGACTCGGGCGTACAAAACGACTCGTTTGATTTTTTTTGGCGTTTTGATGTAGCTGTCGAGGTCATACCTTCTCGCCCTGCCGGATGGCGTACGTATTGCATTGATCCAGCCTTTCTGTTCCCATCGCCTCAAAGTGTGGAGACATACCCCAAAGTAATCCGCCGCTTCTCTCGGTTTTACATACCTAGCCATACCAAGCAGACATACTGAACATACTGTACATTATTTTCAGTATAGTCCAGCGTATCATTGACTAGAGTCATGCTCTGTGGGTGGCCAGTCTTGAGTATGGCTTTTTCCAGGAAGAGCCAATCCGGAGGTATGGGCATTTCGCTCATTTCCTCACTGTCTGGGCCCCCTTTGGCATCCACCTTCGCCCCTTGTTCCTATGGCTGCGCTAAGTAGAGTTAGGGCGGATCCCCTCTAGGGCGATGATCTCCTGGATCACCGAGCGAACAACGGGAGCAGCCGTCGTCGAGCCGAAGGCATCTTCCCCCTGGGGCTCGTCGATCACCGCCAAGATCACGTAATTGGGGCGAATGGCCGGGAAGTAGCCCACAAAACTGGTGATGCGCTTGCCGGGCAAATAGCCCCCCCGTGGCCCGGCTTTCTGGGCAGTGCCGGTTTTGCCGCCGATCTCATACCCCTCGATCTTGGCCGATTGCCCCGTGCCAAAGTCCACCACATCCCGCATTTGGATACGCACCGCCAGCGTGGCTTGCTCGGACAACACCCGCACCGGCTGGGGCTGCGGGGATCCCCAAACCAGAGTATCCGTATCCTTTTCCACCAAGCCTCGCACCACATGGGGCTGTACTTTCAGTCCGCCATTGGCAATGATGCAGTGCATGGCAGCCAACTGTAGAGGAGTGAGGGCCAGCCCCTGGCCGAAAGCGACAGTGGCCCGCTCCACCGGCACCGTAACAAACTGTCGCAGCGGTTTCAAACGGCTGGCCGGCTCAAAGGGCAAATCCACGCCACTGCGCTCGTTGAACCCCAGCCGCACCAAGGCATTGTAGTACTGGCGGGGATCCAGCTTGCGCATCAGATGTACCATGCCCACATTGCTGGATTGCCGCAGGATATCCGTGACGCTCATCCAGCCATGGGCCCCTCGTTGGTGGTAGTCGTAATTTTGAATGGGCCACTGACCGATGAGAATCCGACCCTCGTCATAGACCCGTTCATCTGCTGTAAAGGCTCCAGCATCCAACCCAATGGCAATGTTGATGGGCTTGAAGGTGGATCCCGGCTCATACAAATCCGTTACGGCCCAGTTGCGAAAAAGACCGGGGTCATACTCAAAGTAGCGGTTGGGGTCATAGGTGGGCTCGCTCACCAGCGCCAGGATTTCCCCTGTCTGGGGCTGGAGGACAATCACCGTGCCCCGCAGGGCTCGAAACCGCTCCAGTTGCACTTTCAGGGCAGCGCGGGCAGCTCTTTGCAGGCGCATATCTAGGGTAAGTTGCAGCACCGTCTCGCCAGATTGCAGCAGCCCTTCCGGCACCTCGGCAGCCAACAGTCGTCCGTAGCCATCGCGAGGAATGGTAACAGGCTGAACAGTACGCTCCAGCAGCTCTTGCCGGGAATATTCGACTCCCGCTTGGCCCTGATGATCCAGATCCACATAGCCCACCACCTCGGCGGCCATCTCTTTTTGGGGGTAAATGCGTTGCCGCTCGCTCACCAGCTCCAGGCCATCCAGATGCAGAGCCTGAATTTGATCTGCCACCTCCTGGGATACCCAGCGCTCCACCCGCACTGCCTGATTGGCCGATAGCCGCTGCGCCAGTTGCTCTACTGGACGCCGCAACAGGGGAGCAAGAGCGGTGGCAATTTCCTCTGGAGTGCGTTTGCCAAAGAGGCGGGGATGAGCCCAGAGAGTATAGACGGGGCGATCTACGGCCAGCAATTCTGCCTGCTGCTTGGCAATAGAATGACGATCCACAATTGAGCGACGAGGAATGAAAGGTCTTAGCTGGGCTCGCTGCTGGGCTTCGGCTCGCTGCTGCAACAGGGGTGCCTGTTGATGTTGCAAATAAACCAGACGTGCTCCTGTTACAAATACGGCGATGATTAAAGCCAGTCCGGTCATGCCGGCGCGAAAGTCAAGCTGGCGGGCCGTCGGGATCCGCTCCCCCAAGAGCCATCCCAGCGCTGTTCCCCACTGCCTAGAGCTTCGCGGTGAAGGGATCCAAGAACCTCTGCGTCGGCGCCGTTGAGCAAGTTGCCGGCCATTTTGCCTTGTCTCCAGAGATTTCGGCACAGGCCGCCCTACCCTAGCCCTAGGTCTGCCTTCCATTGCAATCCTCACATGAGCACCACCGCTAGTTTGGCGCTCATCCCTCTGTTATGCCACCCCACAGCTTTTGGAAGAGACCTTGGGATCCCGAAAAGCAGCCAGGACATTTTAGAGGTATTGGAGGTAACATAATACCTCAGAACATGAATTAGGTGCGGGCAAATCCTCAGACTTTTCGCACTTGGATCCGCAGTTTTAAATCACATTCAAAAGAAACTGGGAGGATATGAAAAACCCAACTCACTTGCGTACATTCAACAGCTCAAACCTTTAACTTGCTTGATTTAAAACCTCTTCCCGGCGCCTCGTGCAGTCAGCCACTCAATTTCCGCTCCTGGTTGGAGAGAGGGGAAGTTGAATACAGCACAGCGAAAACCGGAGGACTTACTGCTTTTCATAATTTTTTAAACGCTTCGTATTCTCGGAAACAGACGACCGGCAGACTAGCAAGCCATAATCTAAACAAATCCAGCTTTCCCGGAGTTGAGTCTATGAAATGCGTGGAGGAGAGCCCCAACAAGCGCGTGTACCAAGAGTCTTCTGTAGGTTTCCTTGGGTCTCTTGCTACTTTTGTTTTTATCTGTTTCTTTGCGTTCATCCTTTTTATGGCTTTATCTTCGATCTGGTCTTCCCAGGGTGAGCGCCGTTTCACTTGTTTTCGAGTTGACCAGTCTACGGTTAATTGTGAAGTGTCTTTCCAGCCGTTTCTACCTTTGCCGAGCCAAACTACACTTCACATAGATGTAAGAGGAGCTGCAGTCAAAACTGAAATTGTGGAGGATGACGACGGAGAAAGGACTGAGCGCTACTATGTCACGCTGGAAAAGCCTACAGGGGAAACCCCAGCCTGGTTGGCCTTTGGTGAAAGTGAAGCTCAGGAATTGGCAAGGCGCGTTGATTCTTTTGTGAACAGTACAGAGAGTCGGCTCTTGATAGATATCGATAGATTTCACTTACTGGAGTTAGTGTTTGCGATCTTGTATTCTCTCCTTCCAGGGCTATTTCTGGCTCTACTTCTTTGGGTAGGAGCTCTCATGCTGAAGGTGTCTTTTTGGTGTCGCCGTCTAACGTTTGACCGCTCTAGGTACCAAATCCAAGAGGAGCACCTTACTCCTTTTGGGTCGCTAGGGCGGAAAACTTATTCCTTTGGAGATGTACAGCAGATTTTGGTTCAGGCCAAAAGGAATTTTGTTGAATTCTTTTCGGTAGAAGTGAAATTGCAATCGCGGAAACCTTTGCTGTCAGTCTGCTACACTGATAAGGAACCAGAGGCGCGGGCAGAGGCCGAGAAGCTGGGTCAATTTTTGGGGTGTCCGGTCATTTTGCCGGAGGCAAAATCATAATACTAGAGGGACGTAGCCCCGAGAGGTATTCAAGGTAAGTTAGATCTGTCCATCTGCCCATAGGGATCCCCTCCATTGCCTAGAGCGGTTTGGCTAATCCTGGGGTTGGGCTTGTTCATGCGGGGCCTGGTGGCTGCCCTTTTGCCGCCGGGCTTTGACGAAGCCTACTACTACCTCTACACCCGCCATCTGGATTGGAGCTATTTTGACCATCCGCCGCTGGTGGCCTGGACAACGGGCTTGGGGCCTGCCTTGACCGGCCAGGTGTCGGCTTTTTCTATTCGACTGGGATCCCTGCTGCTGTATTGTGGCTCTTCCCTATTCCTCTACTACACCGGAGCGCGCCTTTTCTCTGTTCGGGCGGGACTGATCAGCTTGGCGGCCATCAGCATCGCGCCGATCCTTTGGATTGGGTTTGGGGTGCTGACCTTGCCGGATAGCCCGCTGATCTTTTTTACGGCAGCAACCTTGTGGGTGGCCGCTCAGGAGTTTTTTCCGGTGCCTTTGGGGCAGGGGAAATTGGCTGTCTATGGGGCGGCTCGCTATCGGCCAGGGCCTAGGCTAGCGCTCATAGGTCTCTTGGTGGGGCTGGCCTGCTTGGGGAAGTACCACGGCTTGGCTTTGGGGTTCGGCCTGGTACTCTTTTGTCTGCTCAGCCCAGTTCATCGCTGTGCCTTGAGGTCGGGCTGGACGGTGCTGGCGGTGCTGGGTTTTGTGCTGGCCTTCAGCCCGGTGCTGATCTGGAACGCCCAGCAGGATTGGGTCTCCTTTCGCTTTCAGGCGGGGCGGGCGGTGCCGGAGGCAGGGTATCAACTGCAAGCGCTGGGGCTGACGATCCTTTCTGAAATCTTTTACCTGTTCCCCAGCTTGGGGATCCCTTTGGGGTGGGCGAGTTTGGCAGGGACGGGTCGGGTGGCCCTGCAGATTCTCCGCGGGATGCGGCTGACGGATGAAGAGCTCAAGCACCTTTTGATCCTGGCCTGTGGATTACCGCTGGCGTTGGCCTTTACCTTGATGGGAGGCTACCGGCCCATCTTGCCCACCTGGCCCATGCCGGGGTTTTGGGTGCTGACGCTGCTGCTGGGATCCTTCTGGGAACGGTGGCCGGGAGCGAAGCGAACCTTAGTGGGGACGGCGGTGATGGTCAGCTTGGTGGTGGGGGTGGGGCTGGCCCATGTGCGCTATGGCCTGCTGCAGGCTCCTGGCGGGCTGGGCCTGTGGCCCGTGGAGCAGGATCCCTCTACTCAGCTCATTGAAATTGAGCAGTTGCGGCAGCGCTTTCGGACGGATCCCCACCTGGCTCAAGCCCTTGAGGAGGCAGAGTTCGTTTTTACCAATGTCTATTTTTTGGGCGGTCAGATCGCCATGGCCCTGGCTCCGCTGACGGACAAGCCTCTGACCTGCCTGGATGCAGATTTGCGGGGCTTTGCCTTTTGGTCGCAGCCGCAGGACTGGCTGGGGCAGGATGGGCTGCTCATCACTTCCAAGTTGTTCCAGCCGAGGGCAGGGATCCCAGCCACCTATGGCGACTACTTTGCCCAAATCGAGCCTGTGGCCGAGGTTCCCCTGGTGCGGGCAGGGGCGGTGGCGCAAACCTTTCAGGTGTACCTGGCTCGACAGATGCGCAAGCCCTATCCCCGCCCTTATTCCCGCCTGCAATAACAGCAGAGGACATCCTGGGCAAAGCTAGAGGGGGCGATGTCTGTCGAACCAGCGCATCAGCATTGCAGCCAAGCGTTCGGGGTTGTGGCGCACCAAGCCGGTCTCTGGATCCTCTTGCATGACGTTAGCCAAAACGGCGCGGCAGCCCAGGTAAGCCAGTTTGTCGGGATCCAACACCACAAACTCAGAACCGCTGCGGCGGTAATGCTCCAAAGCGCGCGGGGAGGGTGGCTCCCGCTGCACCAGCACGCCGTCAAATAGGCGCACTCCTGCCACCCGATCCAAAGCCATGACGTGATCCCCAACGGTATAGCCGTCGGTTTCCCCCGGCTCGGTCATGATGTTGCAGACGTAGATGTGGGGGGCCATATTTTTGGCCAGAGCTTCCACAATTTCCGGCACCAACAGGTTAGGGATGATGCTGGTGTAGAGGCTACCCGGCCCCAGCACCACAAACTCTGCCGCCTCAATAGCCTCGATGACTTCCGGTAGGGCGGGAGGGTTGGGGGGGTCACAGCCGATTCGGCAAATGCGTCCTCCGGCTTTGGCAATGTTGGACTCTCCCACCACGCGGCGGCCATCGCTCAGCTCCGCCCAGAGGGTAACATCCGCCAGGGTGGCCGGCAGCACCCGCCCCTGAATGGCCAAGACTTGTGAGGTGGCAGTGATGGCCCGAATCAAGTCGCCGCCGGTTACCGCGGTGAGGGCAGTGATGAACAGGTTGCCGAAGCTGTGGCCGCTCAACCCTTCCCCCGACTGGAAGCGATATTGAAACAGCTCGGTGAGCAGCTTTTCCTCGTTGGCCAGAGCAGTCAGACAGTTGCGGATATCGCCGGGGGGCAAAACGCCGATCTCCCGCCGCAGACGCCCTGAGGATCCCCCGTCATCGGCCACCGTGACAATGGCTGTGATGTTGGAGCTGTAGCGCTTCAGACCCCGCAGCAGGTTGGAGAGGCCGGTGCCGCCCCCCAGTACCACAATGCGGGGACCACGGCTGAGACGCCGCCGCGACAACAGCTTATCCACCAGCGCTTCATCTCCCTCGGGGATCAGCACATCCTCGATGGAGCGCATGGCGCTGCGAAACCCCAGCACCACCATCACCAGCCCGATCCCAGTCACCAGGGGGCCACTGATGTTGTTCGGGATCCAAGTGGTGATCAGGCGCAGGGTGATGTCGATCAGCCGCTTCAGGCGAAAGATGGGGGTCAACTCCGTCCAGATGGCAATGCCCAGCACCATCAGCAGCACGCCCCCAACCGCCAGGCTCAGCCAGCGTTTAACGGCTAAACCGGGAAAGAGCCATTTCCAGCCACTTCCCGGCCAAGCAGCCTTGCGGCGGCGAATGCCCCAAGCGGCGGACTTGTTGCTGGGCACAGGCTTAGGCATGGGAAGGTGCAGGAACGCCGGCCAAAGGGATCCTAACCTGTTGCTGCGCAACGCCAACTTCGCCGGGCACCGGGCCAAAGCGGGCTTCCAGCTCCCGCTGAGAGTCGAGCAGATGGCGATGCTGAACCTGAACATTCAGGTCGGGAAGGGCGTGGTTGCCGGCAGGGACAGTCCAAGGCTGCAGATCCTGGGCCAGGCGCTCCACCAGGGCCACCGAGCGGTGCTGGCCGCCGGTACAGCCGATGGCCAAAGTCAGGTGGGGGCGACGTTCTGCGCGATAGTGGGGCCAAAATGCTTTGACCAAGGACAAGATGTGCTGGTAGGTGGACTGTGTAATGGGATCCGCAAACAAGAACTCCTGCAGCAGGGGATCCTGCCCGGTAAGGCGACGCAGATGGGGCTGAAAGAAGGGGTTGGGCAAAAAACGCACATCGAACAGCAAGTTGGCATCGGGGGGAACGCCGTACTTGAAACCGAAGCTGACCAACCTTAGGTTGAGGGGCTGGGGGATCCCTTGCACCAAAGCTTGCAATTGCTGCCGCAGTTGCTGGGCATTGAGGTCGGAGGTATCCAACCAGTGGGTGCAGCGTTCCCGCACCGGGGCCAGAGCCAGCCGCTCTTGCTCAATGGCCTCCAACAAACCGGCAGCTTCCCCGTAGAGATGGGGACGGCGGTGGGCGCTGAGACGGTTGAGCAACACTGGGGAGCGGGCCTCCAAGAATAGGAAAGGGATCCCTTGCGATTGCACCCAAGCAGCCAGGGTGGGAACTTGATCCCGGTACTCCTGGGCGTGGAGATTCAAGCTGATGGCCAAAGCAGCGTGATGGGTCCGCATCGCCTCAACCAAGGGGATCACCTGGGCAGGCGGGATCCCTTCTAGGCCGGTGTACCCCAGTTGTTCCAACTGCTGGATGGCCAAGGTTTTCCCGGATCCCGTCAGGCCGGCAATGACCAGAACGGGGGTCGCGACTGACATGGGTTTATCCTGCATGGAGCTTATTCTAGGGCGAGGGGCGGCCAAAACAAGCGCCGGAAGAATGGGGGGCTCAGCCACGCGGGGCGCCTAGAAACCATCATCTCAGGCCGGCGAGGCTTTTGTAGCTTTTTTATCCGTTTTCTCGGCCGGTGCAGCCGATCCCAGAAGAGGAGCGCTGGGGCAGAGATCCACCAAAAAACATTGCTGGCACAGAGGCCTGCGGGCAGTGCAGATGGCCCGCCCGTGGTCGATCAGACGGATAGACCAGTTCTCCCAATCCGCCTGCGGCAACAACTGCATCAGATCCTTTTCGATGCGCACGGGATCCTCGTGCTCAGTGAGGCCGAGGCGGCGGCTGAGGCGCTTGACATGGGTATCGACGGTAACCCCGGCATGGATGCCAAAAGCATGGGCCAGCACCACATTGGCCGTCTTGCGGGCTACGCCGGGTAGGGTGAGCAGCTCCGGCATGGTGCGGGGCACTTGGCCACCGAAATGGCTTAAGATCCTGCGGCAGGCTTCCTGAATGTGCTTGGCCTTGTTGCGATAGAAGCCGGTGGAATGGATGAGAGCCTCGATCTCCTCTCGCGGCGCTGTCGCCAGGGCCTGGGCATCCGGGAAGCGACGAAACAGCTCCGGCGTTACCTGATTCACCCGCTCATCCGTACACT
Source organism: Thermostichus sp. OS-CIW-26 (assembly GCF_054058395.1). Classification (NCBI taxonomy): domain Bacteria; kingdom Bacillati; phylum Cyanobacteriota; class Cyanophyceae; order Thermostichales; family Thermostichaceae; genus Thermostichus; species Thermostichus sp. OS-CIW-26. Next base: position 19,387 of record NZ_JBSSAG010000043.1, read on the forward strand.
GAGCCGAGAGTATGGTTGCCACCAAGAGCTGCAGCGGCGTCCGGTAGTGGAGGGCACAGGTGGAGTTGGGGTAGTGGCGCTTCAGCCGGAGCAGGATCTCCAAAGCTCGCTGGCGCAGGGCCCGTTTGCTGGCCATCTTCCCCTAGCCCGACCCGGTCACAATGGCGAGGGTGTCTTTGAAGATCAGCACCACCCCCAATCCCAGCAACAACACCAAGCCCGTCTGCATCACCCGCTCCTCCAGATGCTTGGGCAGCCGTTTGCCGCGAATCGCCTCCAGGATCAAAAAGGCAATGTGTCCCCCGTCCAAGGCGGGCAGGGGCAACAGGTTGAGAAAGGCCAGATTAATGCTGATCAAAGCGGTGAAATTAAACAGGCTGGCGGCGTCATCGCGGGCCAGATCCGCCCCAATCTTGACGATCCCCACCGGGCCGGAGACCTGAGCAGCCGTGCTTTGGAAATTCTGCAGCAACTGCCGCAAGCCGTTCAGATTGAGCATCACCACCCGCTGGTAGGCATTTCCCGCCTCCGTGAGGATCTCAGCCACACTCTGAGGGGGACGCAAGGTCACCTCCTGGTGGGGGGCCAAGGTCACTCCAATGGCCACCGTCTCTCCCCGCACCTCTGGGATCACCGTCAATTGCAGGGGATCCCCTTCCCCGCGCTGCACCTCCAGGGGAATGGGCCGGTTTTCGCTGCTGCGGATCAGCGCCTGAAAATCGTTCAGGGCTGCCAAGGCCGCCGTCTCGTCGGCAATCCCCCTGTAATCGCGATCGGCTGCCTGCAACACCACATCCCCTGCCTTCAGGCCGGCCCGCTCCGCCGGGCTATCGGGCATCACCTGAGGGATGAGAATGCCGGGATGGAGGCGCGTTACCGAGGGGATCCCCACCGAGGCGAACATCAACACCAGCACCAGATAGGCGAAGATCAGGTTGGCCATCACCCCTGCACTCATCACCACCAGGCGATCCAGCACGGGGCGGTTTTTCAGCAGATCCGGGTCGTCGGGCGGGTAGGGGGAATGTTCATCCTCGTCAGGAAAGCCCACGTAGCCCCCCAGCGGCAGGGCGCGAATGGCGTACTCTGTCTCCTTGCCCTGGTATCGCCACAGCACCGGGCCAAACCCCAGCGAGAAGCGGTTGACGTGGATCCCTTGGAGTTTGGCTGCCGCAAAGTGCCCTGCCTCATGCACCAGGATCAGCAGGGCGAGAATGGCGATGGAGAGGAGAACAGACATGCGCTAGCTCTGAAGAAGGCACAGAAGAAAGAAGTGGGGAGCAGAGAGCCACCCGAGGCTATTTATCAAGGCACATAATCCAACACATGATAAAGAACCCTAAAGGAATCTCACAAAAACCTACAGGGCCCCTCAGAATACCTGCTCCACCTCCAAAATATCGGGAATGCTCTCCCGCAACTTGCGCTCAATGCCCATCTTCAAAGTCATGGTTGAGCTGGGGCAGGCTCCACAGGCCCCCTGCAAGCGCAGCTTGACCACCGGGCCATCGATTTCCACCAATTCCACATTGCCCCCATCGGCCATCAAGTAAGGACGCAGCTCGTTCAGGACTTTCTCGACGTTCTCGGTATTGAGTTCCAGTGCTTGTGCCATGGTTGCTTTTAGCCTCGTTGAGATTTGGATTGTAGCGGTTTCTGATACATTTACGCTGAACACTGCTGAACATCACTGTTCAACTATGCAGCGATAGCATTCTGTTTGTTTCCAAACAGAATGGCGGTATCCC
>NZ_JBSSAG010000044.1:0-20934 GCF_054058395.1 Thermostichus sp. OS-CIW-26
GTGAAGACTTCTTTACTACTGATCAATCCATCCTCCTTCCGAAGTTGGTTTGCTAAGTGCTGCTATTGTACCCCTTGAGCCCTTAACAGGCTGTACCCTGTGGCCATCTGTTTTGAGCTTGGCTGTGAGCACCTCATCACCTTCTATAATGAGAGATGCCCACAGCCGCAAAGAAAAACTTATTTTTCTCAGCTATTCGAAAAATCGAATATTAGAGAAGAGGAAAAGTTGAGGGGATGAACTTTTTTGGCCATCCTGCTCTTCCCAAATTCTTCTCTCAACCAGAATCCAATACCGAACTATTTTTTGATAACGATCTTCGTAGATCATCTTTGCTTGAGTTTTTTCTCCAGTTCCTGGGCTACAATACTCAGCAGTGTAGTGAGTGGGTAGGTAGCCCTCACCTGTATCGTAAAACTCTTGAACTGAGACTGTAATTGTCCGATTGGCAAGATGGCGATGTACCATTTGAATGTGCTTGCCCTGAACCCAGTACCTATCGGTAGAAGATAAGCCCGAAACAAGAACTTCAGTGATGTCTGAATTTTGTGGCTCTCCATAGGCAAAGGTGTGGCCACCGTGTTCCTCGTCGAAGGAATGACGAACGCGATGCACCATGACTTCCCACATCTGTTCCCGTATTTTCTGGCGGATCTCCTCGTCCTCGACGCCGGCAACATCGATCTTCATGTTGCGGTCAATACTCACAACTCCTGAGAAGGAGAGGCTGCTGTCACCTTCTTTGGGAAAGTAGGTTATCTCAGCTCGGTAGCCAGGAAAGTCTTTGTCCCAGGTGTAGCGATTCTCAAAAGCCTCCTTGAATAGCTCTCGGGCCGGAGCTTGCTGTGCTGCCATGATCTCCTCCTTAATGAGAAATTTTACTATTTAAATCCTAGTAGAGGCTGATGGCTGGCCTTGGGATTTTAAGGTTTCCTTATGACTGGCCACCCGCTCAGCTCTCTTGTTCTCGAAGTTTCTCGAAGTTCTTGGCGGTTACCGATGGGCAGGAAGGCGGAACCTCAATCCTTCACTTGGCCTGAGGGGAGCCTTGAAGTTAATGAAAACCATTGGCAAGGCGCTGTCCACTGGCAACAGAGGGAGAGAGCTAAGCTAAAGCTCGGCGCTGTTGGCCTTTTGGCGACAAGCTGGCAGGAAGAGAGTCTGCTTTCTCAACTCACTCCATGTCCAAAATCCAACCCCTGAACCCAGAGCGGATCGCCCAGATGGCCGCGGGAGAGGTGATCGACTCGCTGGGGGCTGCTCTGCGAGAATTGCTGGAAAATGCCCTCGATGCTCAGGCCACCCGCATTCAGGTGGAGATCTGGCCCAGCCGCTGGCAGGTGCGGGTGGCCGATAACGGCCAAGGGATCCCCGCTTCGGAGCTGGAGCAGGTGGCCCGTCGCCACACCACCAGCAAGTTGGACGGTTGCAGCCTGGGGTTTCGGGGCGAAGCCTTGCACAGCCTGGCCCGGCTGGGATCCCTGACCATTCAGACCCGCCACGCTGACGATGCCCACGGCTGGCTGGCCACCTACGACCGCCAAGGGGAGCTGGCCCACCAGCAGCCGGCAGCCACTGCCTTGGGAACGGTGGTGACGGTGGCGGATTTGTTTGCCGATTGGCCCTTGCGCCGCTGCTCCCTGCCCCAGACTCGCCCGCTCTTGACCCTGGTGCAGAATGCAGCCCTAGCCCATCCCTGGGTCAGTTGGCAGGTGCATCAGGAGGGGCAATTGCTGCTCAGCCTCTGGCCGGGAAAGTCTCTGCAAGATCTGCTGCTGCAGGTGTTGCCGCAGGTGGATCCCTCAGATCTGCGCTATCGGCGGATCCAGGATGGGGACAGCGATTGGGAAGTGGTGCTGGGCCTACCGGATCGCTTGCATCGCCCTCACCCCGATTGGATCCGCGTGGCCGTCAACGGCCGGTTTGTGCAGATGCCCGACTGGCAACGGCTAATCCAGTCGGTTTTTCACCACGCATTGCCCCGCCACCGCCATCCGCTGGTGGTTGTTCACCTGCGCCTGCCCCCAGAGCAGGTGGATTGGAACCGTCATCCTGCCAAAAGCGAGCTCTACCTGGAGAATCTGACGGCCCGCCAGGAGCAGTTGCGCCAACACCTGCACTCCCTTCTGCAATTGGGATCCGGGCAAGCCAGCCGCCGCTCTGTGCATCTGATCCGGGCCAGCGAGGCCAAGGTGGTCTATCGAGTCTCGCCCGATCTCCAGAGCCGTTTTCCTCCCTCTGACCGCCCAACTTCTCTCCTGCCCCCCCTCAAGGCGCTGGCCCAACTGCATCGGACCTACATCTTGGCAGAGCACCCCCAGGGGTTATGGCTGGTGGAGCAACACCTGGCCCACGAGCGAGTTCGCTATGAGTACATCCAGCAGCATTGGCAACTGGTGGCACCGGCGACGCCCGTAACGCTGCAAGGACTATCGCCCCAAGCCCTGGAGCGGTTGGAGCAGTTGGGGCTGGAGCCGGAACCCTTCGGCCCCAATACCCATCTCATTCGACGCCTCCCTTTGGCTTTGGAGTCGGAAGATCCAGAAGAGGTGCAGGGATCCCTGCTAGAGCTCAGCCGTTGTCAAGATGTGCAAGCAGCCCAGGTGGCGGTGGCCTGTCGAGGGGCCTTGCGCAATGGGATCCCGCTGACCTTGGAGCAGATGCAAAAGCTGTTGGAAGCTTGGCAGCGCACCGCCAATCCCCACACTTGCCCTCATGGTCGCCCGGTCTACCTGGCCCTGGCAGAAAAAGATCTGGCCCGTTACTTCCGCCGCCGTTGGGGCCTCTGCGACCGGCCTATCTCCGACTCCAAACTGGGATCCCTGGGGGAGCTGGATCCGCTGGGAGATAGGTTTGCCGCCCAGGTGCGGCGCTCAAGCGGCTCTTCTGCGTCGGAGCCCACGGACGAGGCCAGCTCCACCCCACTATAATCGGGGGTGTCCAACTGCTGAAACCCCTGAAACGCCATGGCTTCTTATCTCAAACTCAAAGCCCAAGAAGAGACCTGGCTGCAGCGCCATTCCCGTCTGATCTTGGCGATCCTGGCCGGCCTGGGATCCCTGTTGACGGCCTATCTCACCTACACCAAGCTGACGGAGCAGCCCGCTGCCTTCTGCACGGGGGATGGGGGGTGTGACCTGGTGCTCTCCAGCCGTTGGGCAGAGTTTTTGGGGATCCCGACCGCGGCTGTTGGCCTGCTGGGGTTTCTGGGAGTCTTGGCGCTGGCGGTGCTGCCGGATGGGCTCCCACTGGTGAAGCGGTGGCGCTGGCCGGCCCTGTTTGGCTTGGTTTCCGCCATGACCGCCTTTGAGATGTACATGCTTTACCTGATGGTGGCGGTGCTGCGGCAATTCTGCATGTATTGCACCACCGCGATCATCTTGGTGGCGGGGCTGGGGCTGGTGACCGTGCTGGGCCACCGCTGGTTGGATGGGGGCAAGCTGGCCTTCAGCTACATTCTGGTGGCCTTTCTCACATTGGTGACCACGATTGGGGTGTACGCCAACCAAGTTCCCCCGCCTAGCCCCCTGGCGGTAGGGTTAGCAGCCCACCTGCGGCAGATCGGCGGCACTATGTACGGGGCCTATTGGTGCCCCCATTGTCAAGACCAAAAGGAGCTGTTCGGATCGGCTTTCGACCAAGTGCCCTACGTGGAGTGCTCCCCCAACGGCCCCGGCACTCCCCAAGCTCAAGAATGCACAGAAGCGGGGATCACCAGCTATCCCACCTGGATCATCAATGGCCGCACCTACACAGGCGTTCGCTCTCTGGAAGCCTTGGCGGTGGCCTCTGGCTATCCGCTGGAAGAGGGCAGATAAACCCCTGGAGTCGGGATGAGGATGTGAACTCGGTTGCGCCCTGCCTGCTTGGCCTGGTAGAGCGCGCTATCCGCCTGCTGCAAGGCGGTTTCCGGTTCTGGGCAGTAGTCTTCGCTGAGCACGATCCCACCAATGCTGAGGGTAACCGGCAGGCTGCGCTTGGGGGAGATGTCAATGGGCCGTTTGGCGATAGCCTGCCGCAGAGACTCTGCGTAGCGACCACAGCGAGAGGGGCTAAGTCCGGGCGTAAGGCAAACAAATTCTTCTCCACCATAGCGGTAGAGCAGGCTGGAGGGCCGCAGTTGATTTTGCAGCCGCCCGACGATGGCCTGCAGCACACAGTCGCCGATGTAGTGGCCGTGGCTGTCGTTGATTTGCTTAAAGTGATCTACATCCATCATCAGCAGGCAGAGATAGCGGTAGCGAGCTTCCCCGCGGGCTCCCACCTGCTTGAGCAAATGGGGCAGCGCCTGATCCAGAGCTCGCCGGTTCAACGCCCCGGTCAAGGGATCCGTCAAAGACAAAGACTCCAACAACTCATTGCGGGCTCGCAATTGCCGGTTGGCCTGGGCCAAAGCTTGGGTGAGCCGCTGGAGACGTAACCCTGCCCGCACCCGCGCCCGCAGCTCCTCGGGATCGACCGGCTTGGTGATGAATTCATCCGCCCCCGCATCCAGCCCCTCTACCCGAGCCTCAACTTCAGAACGGGACGTGAGCAAAATGAAATAGACAAACTGCCCTGCGGCGGATCCCTTGAGACGGCGACAGAACTCTACCCCCGACATCTCAGGCATGACCCAATCGCAGATCACCATGTCGGGCCACTCGCTCTCTTCCAAGCTTTGCAAGGAATCCCAAGCTGCTCGGCCGCTTTCCCAGCTTTCCACGTAGTACTGGGAGCCTGTGAGAACATTGATAATGTAGCAACGAACCACTGGGTCATCATCGACAACCCAAATGCGGGGGGTGCGAGCCGGAACAGAGCTCCAAAAGGTTTCTTCTGCTGAACCAGAAGGGTGGTACGCAGAATCCAAGCCCTCCAGATCAAGGGATGGCATAGCTAAAGAGGAATCGCCCATTGTAGTCGGATCCCAATCCTAGCGCCAACGGCTAGTTGGAACCAGAGCCGGGAGCGGCCAGACAAGCATGGTTGGAGGCCCGCTCACGGAGCGCAAGGTGCAGTGCTTCCACAAACTGCCGCACCCGAATCGGGTCGATCATGGGAAAGGGATCCGAATAGCCTGCCGGCATGCCTGCGGAACGGGAAGACCGCTTCAGAGAACTGGCCACAATTACTCCATCTGCCCGCCGGATCAGGCTGCCGATGTTTTCAGCAGTAGCCCCCGAGCCGATGAGCAGCGGCACCTGAGGAGCAACTTTGCGGGCCAGCTCCAGCTCCTCCAGAAGGGGTGGCTTGCCGGTGGCCCAGCCGGAAAGGATGATGGCATCGGCCAGGCCACGTTCCACCGTGTCGGTGATGGCCGCATCCAGACTGATGGGACCTAGGGGTTGGGCGTGTTTCACCAGCACATCGGCGAAAATCTTGATGTTAGCCCCCAGCTCCCGGCGATAGCGCAGCAGGCGGTGGGCATTCCCCTCAATGATGCCTTGGTCGGTCACCATCGCCCCGCAGAGCACATTCACCCGGATAAACTGCGCTCCCACACAGGCAGCAATCGCCAGAGCACTGTAGCCATCGTTGCGCAAGACGTTGATCCCGACCGGCAGCGAGACCAGGGTTTTCAGCCGCTGGACGATGACGGTCATGGCGCTGACCACCGCTGCGTCCACCCGATCCTTGGCAAAGGGGGCATCGTAAAAGTTCTCGACGAGGATCCCATCTACTCCCCCTGCAGCCAGGGCGGTAGCCGCCTGTTCTGCCTGAGCGATCACCCACTCCAAGTCCCCCCCCCAGCGGGGCGAGGTAGGCAGCGGCAACAAGTGAACCACCCCGATAACCGGATGGGGGGTTTTGAAGAGGTGTTGCAGCAGGTTCACCGGCAAGCTTCCTCAGGGATCCCTAACGATCTTACGCCTGGATCTGACCCACAGGGGTATTCTCTGGGGGAAGTGTAACATCAGGGCTGGGGGGAGAAGAGCGGGCTAGGCCTCGGAGCAATTGCGGCACCATACCCGGCCCTTCGTAAACCCAGCCGGTGTAGACCTGCAGCAGGCTGGCTCCCGCTTCCAGTTTCTCCAAGGCGTCGGCCAAGGTGAAGATGCCCCCCACTCCGATGATGGGCAATTTTCCTTGGGTGGAGCGGTGGATGTAGCGGATGACTTGGGTGGAACGCTCCCGCAAGGGGGCACCGCTGATCCCGCCGGCTTCTGCAAGGATTGGCCTAGACTCCGCTGGTGCGAAGGGGATCCCGCGGCCAGGCAGGAAACGGGTTTTCAGGTTATCGCGGCGCAGGGTGGTGTTGGTGGCCACGATCCCGGCCAGTTGATGGTCTTGGGCCAGCTCCAGGATGCTGTCGATGTCGGGCCAGTCCAGATCGGGGGCGATCTTCACCAGGAGGGGTTTTCGCTTCTGATTTTCCTGCTGTAAGGCAGATAGGATGGGCTCCAGTTGCTCAGCAGCTTGCAGGGATCGCAGCCCCGGCGTGTTGGGGGAGCTGACGTTGACCACAAAGTAGTCCCCCAGATCCTGGAGCAGCCGGAAGCTGGCCAGGTAATCGGCAGCCGCTTCTTCTAGGGGGGTGATTTTGGCTTTGCCCAGGTTAATTCCAATGGGGATGGGACGTTGGTGTAGCCGACGCAACCGTTCGGCCAGAGCCGCCGCCCCTTGATTGTTAAAGCCCATGCGGTTGAGGGCAGCGCGATCTTGGGGCAGTTGAAACAGGCGAGGTTTGGGGTTGCCCGGTTGGGGCTGAGGAGTGACGGTGCCCACCTCTACAAAACCAAACCCCAGGCTGGGCCAGACGCCCAGAGCCAGGCCATCTTTGTCGAAGCCCGCAGCCAACCCAAGGGGATTGGGAAAGGTAAGGCCCCACAGCGACACCGATAGCCGGGGATCCCGGTAGCAAAACAGTCGCTCCAGAGCCGATAGGATCCCGGTGGCCTGGGTGGCATCGATCCAATGCAAGGCGCGCAGCAGGCCCATCTTGACCGCTTCCGGGTCGGCTCTCAGCCCAGAAAAAAGCAGAGGCCACAACACATCTCGGTACAGGTTCACCGCAAAGACCCTCTACAGGTAAACTGCCCCTTGGCTGTAGCTTGCTTCCGCGTCGCAAAAATCGGTGAGCAACTGATGGACTCCGGGCTCACTGCCAGCTAAGGGATATCCCATTGCAGCACTCAACGGTAACCTCTCTGGGCTTGCTCTTTGCCGGAGATGGAGTCCCTTTGCCGCTCAAGGCTGGCTCCCCAAACTGCCCCCAAGAGTAAGGTTACCAGCAGGTGAATGCGGCCATCCAACATCACCACGTCCAAAAGCCCTGAGGCAAAAAATGCCGTCAAGGCCAGCAGCATCCCCAACAGGACGCTTTCTTGCGAGCGCCGCCAAGCTTGCCATCCCCGCGCCAAAATCCAGCCCCACAGGATCAGATGGCCCAGCAACAGCGGGATCCCACCCTCAGCCGCCAGGTGCAGGTACAAATTGTGGCAATGGCCCAGCAGCTCCGGCGGCTCCTGAGCATTATAAAGGGCGGCAAAGCTCTGCCAGCCCCAGCCCGTCAAAGGCCGCTCTCGCGCCATCTGCAGGGCAAAGTGCCAGGCATCCAGACGGTTAGCGGTGGAACTAAAATGGAGCGCCTGGGGATCGAAGGTGTCTGCCAGACGGCTCCAAATCAATCGAGGCACAACAGCCCGCCAGCCCGGCCAATCCCAAGCAGCGGCCAAACCGGCCAATCCCAGACCGACCAAGATCCCGATCCCCCACCAACAGCGCCGCAGGGCCAGCCCCATCATCAGCGCCAGCCCCCCCGCTCCCCAGCCGTTGCGAGAGGCTGTCAGCAGCAACAAGAGGGATCCCAGCCCCAGCACAGCTCCCAGCCCTACTGCCTGTGGCCAGTCTCTATCGGCTCGATCCAGCCACAGCCCTGCCGCCAAACACAGGTGGATCACCAGGTAGATGGCCAGGATATTGGGGGAAGTAAAAGCTGCCGCCGGTCGCTCTCCCCCGGCAACCCCCGTGATCCAAACCGGCCCCCAGAAGAAGTGCCCCTGCCATCCCCACAGCACTTCTCCCCAACCCAAAAGCAGCATCAGCCCGCTGCCCAACACCAACATCTGGGCCAAACGCCGACGGCCTACAGGATGGAACTCCGTCCCGCTACCGCGAGAGGCCAGCGCATCGGCAAAGGCCGGCAGCATCAATAAAAAAGGCCAGTAGTTGAACATCCCCGGCAGGCTCAGTCGCCAATCCTCCCCCCAAAAGGCCACTCCCACCGCAGCCAGGCTCAGGAGAGCCGCCAGTCCAAATAGAGGATCCCGCAGGATCCGGCCACCGCAGCGGGTATAACCCTGAATCGTTCCCACCAAAGCCAACAGCAAGCTGGGGGCCAGATTCACCGGGATCAGCGCCGCTGCCGCCAGCAGCCAGCCCCTCGGCTGAGAGGGCAAGGGATCCGGCGACAGTTGTTGAGACGAAACCGGTGCCGAAGAAGACATCACTCATCCTCGATGGGGATCCCTGGCCTGACCTGCCCCTGGCCGAAGTAGCGCCCAAATTGCAGCTCGTACACCTCATCTTCATCTTGGGTTTCTACCCAGAGCTCCGAGCGGGCATAGCCCACGCACAACAGCCCATACCCCTGCTCCTTCAACTCCCGCGAAATGCCCATGGCTTCCGGCTGGTACAGGGATCCCCGCCGTACCCGCACCGCACAGGTGGTACAGGCGCCGTTGCGACAGGCAAAGGGCAGTTGGATCCCTTGGGCCTCGGCGCTGGCCAAAATGTATTGATCCGCCGGCACCTGGATCAGATAGTGGGTGTCCCGTTGGCGGTCATGGATGTGAACCGGGTAAGAAGGGACAGAAGAGGAAGAACGCATGGGGAAGTGGCCTTTTTGCAGAGCAGAAATCTTTTTCATGATTCCACAGGATTTTAACCACTACCCCACCAAACCTGAACCGGCTGGGGATCCCCAGGAGCTGAAGCCGATCTGTTGGTGGTTATAAAGATAAACAAACAGACTCCGAGTTGATGATTGGGATAAGCTACAGGTAGGCCTCCCAAGGAGAGCATCCCATGCTAGAAACCCCCAATGCCAATTTGGCCTCACTGGAAAAACCATCGTCTTCCCTCTCTGCCGAAACCCTCAACAAGCTGATCGAGAGCAATGCTGAAAGTCGGCCTTGGGGCAGCTTTACAGTGCTGGAAGAGGGCCCTGGCTACAAAATCAAGCGGATCGTGGTTTTGCCCAAGCATCGCCTTAGCCTGCAGTTGCACTACCATCGCAGCGAACACTGGATCGTCGTTGCCGGCACCGCCAAGGTCACCTGCGGAGACGAAGAAAAGCTCATCACGGCCAACCAATCCACCTATGTGCCCCCTTGCACCAAGCATCGTCTGGAAAACCCCGGCGTCATCCCTCTGGTGATTATTGAGGTGCAAAACGGCCAGTACTTGGGCGAAGACGACATTGTCCGCTTCAGCGACGACTACGCCCGGGTTAACGGTGGGCAAAAGTAGCCAATCTCAAATGGCCTAGGCAAGCTTTTGGCTACTGAGGATCGGGATCCTCTAGAACAGCAGCATTGCCAGCAGGGCAACCACCAACAACAGCACAGCCCAGACAGCTTGCCAGAAGGGATGGTAGCTGGTGAGTAGTTGGCCATGGCGGGTTTGGAAGCGGGCCAGATCCAGGTAAGGGGCCACCCCCCGTCGGAACCACCCCACTGCGGATCCCTCTTGGCCGATTACCCCCCCTGCCTGGCGCGCTCCAAACAGGAAGTTGCCCAGCGGCCCAAAGCGGGAAGCATAGCGCAGGAAGATCATGCCGGTCTTATCCTGGAACTTGAGATCGGAGCCAAAGCGATAGCCCGGATCCCCTCGCCCAATCACCCGCCCTTCCAACTGCATTGGCAGCCCACGCAGAGGGCTGGCGTAGGGATTGCTCATCGCCTTCAGCACGGTCAACGCCGGCGGGTTTTCCAGACTGGGGTACATCACCGTCATCTTCAGCAGCAGGCCCAAGCCCACCCCCATCAGGGTCAGCCCGGCAAACATTTCATAGAAGCCCACCTGCAAGGCCGGGATCCCGAGCAGTGCCCCCACAATCGCCCCCAGCCACTCGGCGTTCAACAGCAGCACATCCAGCAGAAAGTTCCCGTAGAGCTGTTGCCGGTTGAGCTGCTTGCCCTGGGCAACCACGCTGGCCATATCGAACTCCACCGGCAGATCCAGTTGCTCCGCATAGGTGCCCAGCGCCCGTACCCGTTTGCCCGTGAGGGGATGGGTGGAGTTCAGCTCCATCCACCAGGCCCAAGGGTTAAACAGATCCCACAAAAATACCCTGCCCACCTGGCCGGGATCCGAGGCAACCCGGTAGGCCGTCCCCGCCGTAACAGCCGCCTTGGCATCGTAGATCCCCAAAGCCCGCGTTCCTTCCAGCAGGCGAGCACTGCGCTGTCGGGTTTCCTCATCCCGCTCCCGCTCTCCCTCTTGCACAATGCCGTAGGCAATTTTCACCAAAGCCCGCGAGAGCCCATTGGGGTTGCCGGTGGTTTCGGCAGCAAAGTGGTCGGCAAAGTACTCCCGCACCCGCGACAGATACAGCAACAAGTAGGAGCCGGCCACATAGAAAAAGTAGGCGACCAAGGCCAGGGAGCGGAGGCTGCCCCTTTTGCCGTTGTCGCGCGCATCCCGCATGTAGACGTAAAGAAGGTAGAGAATCTGCACCAACGTGGAAGCCAGGGTCATGACGGCGAAATCCCAGTGGATCACATGCCCCAGCTCGTGGGCATAGACCGTAGCCACCTCTTCATCTTCCAAGTAGGTGAACAACCCTTCGCTGACGACGATGCGGGCCGTATCCGGCAGGCTGCCGTAGGTAAAAGCAGTGGGGTTTTGGTCGCGGATCAGCCCCAGCTTCGGCTGCTTCAGCTTGTACTGGCGGCAAACCCGTTGAATCACCTCTGCACTCTCTGGGCTGCGACGCCCAATTTCCGCCAAGCTTACCCACTCGGTGCCATAGAGGCTGTGCTGGATCCAGTCCATCAGCCAAGGGGACAAAAAGAAGATCAGGGCATTGAAGGCGAGGGTGAGCAGAATGGCGAAGATGAAAGAGCCCAGAGAGAATCCCCCCTCTAAGCTGCCCAAGACGGTCAGGAAAAGCACAAACACCATACCGAACATCAGGCTCAGGGTCACACCTGAGGCCGCCGTCAGGTTGCCGGCAAAGCTGGCCAACATTAGCGAAACCCCCACCTGAGGGGCGCGGTAGCTGCGCTTGGTTTGTCCGGTTTTGAGACCTGAGGTGGCGGGATCCAATTCCGCTAGGGTGCGGCTGGGGTTGAAGCAATAGCGGCTCAGCCAAACGCTCAATAGACGCAGCTCGTGAGGATTCAGGCTTTTCAGAGGCTCCAGCCACAAGGCCGCTTCCACCGATAACATCACCGTCGAGACGGTGCTGGGATTGCGAAACAAGGTGGGCAAGAGGGGCAGAACCTCCTGTTTTTGCCCAGAAGTGAGGCTGTGAAAACCCAAAACCGCCTGGCGGAGCAAACCAGGCGGCTGAGGAAGGTCGGCGGTAAGCAACTGGCGATTGCTGACAAAGCAGTAGCGGCTTAGATCCAGACTCTCTGAGAACTCCATCCCGGGATCCCATCTGGTCGTTGTCGGCTCCGGATCCAGCCTCACCTGAGTTTTCCAATCGGCAGCCTGCTGGCCCATGGGGCGGCTGTAGAGGGCCAACCGTTTGACTTGGGGGTAACGAGTGGGAATCGCCTTCTGGAACCAGGCCGTCAACTCCTCATAGTTGAGAGCAAGGCCGGCAGGGCGGTTGATCATAATGACGAGGGCATAAGCCTTGGGACTCTCCTGGAGCGGTTGGGCTTTGGCCTGTAATCTAAGGTGGGGATTGGCCAGCGCCTGCTCCAGCCACTGCACCACTTCCTGTTCGTTCATGGCCCTGATACATTTACGCTGAACACTGCTGAACATCACTGTTCAACTATGCAGCGATAGCATTCTGTTTGTTTCCATTCGCGTTAGCGGGACGGAGTCCAAACAGAATGGCGGTATCCCGCAAAGCTTTGAGTAGAATACCCAAAGCGCAGTTTCCGTGTCGTCTTACTACCAATTTTCTGCTTTGCTTTGGCTACCATGTTGGCAGACTCGAAAGTAAACAGAAAGATCAACTGGTAGTAATCCGTACTGAACATATTATACATTATTTTCAGTATAGTTGAGCTTATTATTGACTAGAGTCATGCTCTCCCGGATCTAGTGGGGCGAAGAAGATCAACTATTCATCAACCATTCAACTGTTGCCTCGGTTGCCGACTGCCGATTGGCCTCACGGGAGCTATTCTGGCATTTCCTCCCGTTGACGGGATCCCCATCCTCCTACCAGCCCAGTACAGTTCCCCTTCTGGGAAAGCATGAGAACCTGAGCTTTGGGAATTTTTGGCTACAAAATCGAGCGCTGCCCTTCTGGGCTGATACCAATAATGGTGAGCTGGCAATCCAACACTTTGAAACCGTACTTTTCTGCCACCTTCTGGGTGATGTTAAGAATGGCGTTGTTTTTGAACTCGATCACCTTGTTGGTCTTGACGCACACCAGATGGTGGTGGTGGTGGGGGGCCGGCTGGTTGATCTCGTAATGTTTGTGCCCTTCGGTCAGTTCCAGTTCTCGCAAAATGCCCATGCGGGACATCAGCTTGACGGTGCGGTAAATGGTGGAAAGGCTAATGTTGTGGCCTTCTTCCCGCAACTTTTTGTGCAACTCCTCCGCGCTCAGATGCGTGCCCTCAGGCAAGTTTTGAAACGTTTGCAGGATGATCTCCCGCTGCCGAGTGGCTCGCCAGCCTTTGGCATTGAGCTCTGCCTTGAACGCCTCTTCGGTGTAGACCATGATGCCGCCCCTCCGCTGTTGGGCAACGTCGCCGTAACAGTCAATAAGTCCTGTAATTGATAATAACTTCATTTATGACGACACCACCCGACTTGGTTGCTGAAGACTGGTTGCTGAAGACATTGTTCAGGCTCAATGGACAGGCTCAATAGAACAGGCTCAATAGAACAGGGACGCAACTGAGGCGCATGGGCTGCCGGGAGAGCCTCGGGAAGGGTGCGGGAAACCCAATCCCTCATCCATCCGGGATGAGCTAGCCTACAGAGCAGAGCCATGTGGCGGACTGTTTCTGGTGTTCGGGCGCGCCTAGGCTAACATACTCAAGAAAAGGCCCGCGGCATCCTGACAGCGTTGGCAAGCGTAGTGATCGGGGAAGGAAAACGAAAATGCGGTTTGAGCAGCCCAAAACCTATTCCATTTCTCTGGGTGGCTGGGGGTTCTGGCTGGGATCCCTGGCGTTGGCAGCTTTGCTGACCAGTGTCGGGCTGGGGTGGCTGGTCACTGGATTGGTGGCCCTGTTGCTGCTTTTGCTGTCCTTGCCGGTATTGGTGCTCCTGGCCTTTCGCTGGTGGGCGCGCCGCTGGATCACGACGGATCGCTGCCCGGTGTGTGGGTCGGAATCGCAAGCCATTGAGGGCAGCCGTTTCTTTTGCCCCAATTGTGGAGAGCCGCTGTTTGTTGCAGACGGACGTTTTTATCGGCAAACGCCCCCCGGCACCATCGATGTAGAGCCTGTGGAAGAGGGTGGCTGGGAATTGACGAGCTGATGCCCCCTCGGTTGCCGGGATGTTTAGAGGGTGTTTTCCGTGAAAAGTGCTATGCCTGCGGCACCCCATGGTGCTACACAACACTGTTGCTCCGCAACGCTGACGCCACGGCACGAACGACATCTGTGGGGCTGGCCCGGTAGGCGGCTGGTTTCCAGCTGGGTTGGGCTGCTCTCGGCGGCCACTCTGTTGCTGAGTTTGTCTCCCACTTCTCAGGCGACGGAGCAGGGATCCCTGCAACCTCAGGTGGAAACCTATCTGGCTCAGTTGGCCGGTCGGGGGTTTTCGCCCACAGCTCAGGGGGTTTGGCTGCAGATGGAGGATCCTTCGCCTCAGCGGGACAGAATCCTTGTTTTGGGACAGCATCAGGGATCCACACCCTTGCCGGCAGCTTCTTTGACCAAGGTGGCAACGACCCTGGCCGCTTTGCAGCACTTTGGCCCACAACATCGCTTTGTAACCCCTTGGCTGACCACCGGCTCGCCAACAGCCGACGGGGTGCTGCAGGGGGATCTCTGGGTGGTGGGGGGGGAGGATCCCTTGTTCGTCTGGGAGGAAGCCTTCTCCGTCGGCAACCTGCTCAATGCCTATGGGATCCGCCAGGTGCGCGGGGATCTGGTGGTGGTGGGCCGCTTTTACATGAACTTTTCCCGGGATGTGGCGCAATCGGGATCCCTGTTGCGGCAGGGGCTGGATGCGCGGCGCTGGCCGCCAGAGGCGGAGGCCCAATTTTCAACCCTGCCCCCCGGCACACCCAGACCGCAGGTGGAGATCTTGGGTTCGGTGCGGGTTGCCCAGCAGATCCCGCCTGCCGCCCAGGTTTTGCTCAGACATGAATCGCCCCCCCTCATTCACCTGGTCAAGCTGATGAACCTCTACAGCAACAACTCCATGGCCGAGATGTTGGCCGATGCAGTGGGGGGTGCTGACCAAGTGGCCCAAATCGCCCGGGCCATCGCCGGGATCCCGGCAGAAGAGCTGCAACTGATCAACGGCTCCGGGTTGGGGGTGGAAAACCGCATTTCGCCGCGGGCCAATGTAGCTATGCTTCAAGCCATCCAGTCTCTTCTGGAGGAGCAGGGGCTCTCTCTTGCCGATGCTTTTGCCGTCGTCGGCCAAGATGTGGGAGTGTTGGAGCGGCGTCTGTTGCCAGGGATCCTAATTGCCAAGTCGGGCACCTTGAGGAGCGTCAGCACCTTGGCGGGTGTATTGCCAACCGAGCAGGGGGACATCTGGTTTGCCCTGATGAATGGCGGATCCGATCTGGTCGGCTTTCGCACCCAGCAGGGACAATTCCTCAGCCAGCTCCAGTCCCAATGGGGATCCCCTGCCACCTTGCCTGAGCGTTGGATCCCTCGCTCTGGGGATACGGGATCCCGCACGGAGCTGAACCCGCGTCTTTGAAACTGTGCCCAACCGGTTCTTTCTCAGCCCAGAGTGACCTCGGTCGCGTTAGCGGAACGCAGTCCTATGTCCGCCCTCCCAGTTTGGGAATTGAGATCGACTTGGCCCGCTGTCAACAGCCCTCAACCCAGAAACCTCGTCCAGCAATTCCCGATGGGGCGTACAGGGATCGAACCTGTGTAAGGCAAATTATGAGTTTGCTGCCTAAACCGCTCGGCCAACGCCCCTGATTCTTTTACTCTAGCGTTTACTCTAGCGCCCTTGTCTCCTCCAGAAGCGGCTGAAAACAGGATAAGCTGCATGTCGGTGGTTAGGGTCTGACGCCATGGCTGCGCCGCGTTCTTGGCAGGGGCAAATGGCCCTGGGCTTGGGGCTGATTGTTTTGTCCTCGGCTCTCTGTTTCGGTTTCTTGGCCGTTGGGCAGCACTATCTCTACGGGGATGGATCCGCTGTGGATTTCAAGCCCGCCGGGGAGAGTTTGGCCTTGTCTTCCGCCCCCGAGATTGGACTTCCGACGACACCGCCCCTCCCTAACCCCCCCTCTTCCGACAGCAATCTTCCTGAGGGATCCCCGCTGCAGCTCTGGCTTGTTACTTTTTTAACCGTGTTTGTGGCGGAAATGGGCGATAAAACCCAGTTGGCAACCTTGCTCATGAGTGCCCAATCCCAATCTCCTTGGGCGATCTTTTTCGGTTCCGCCGGTGCCTTGGTGACCGCCAGTTTTTTCAGCGTGGTGCTGGGAGAAGGTCTGGGCCAAGTCATTCCCCCGGGCTGGCTACAATGGTTGGCGGGTGCAGGGTTCCTGGTGATCGGGGGCTATGTATTATGGCAGGAGTGGCGGGGGAACAAGCTCCCAGAGGGCTAGCCTCCCTGAGCAGCCGATGCCAACCCGGCAGGACAGAGTGAAGAACAACCGAGGAACGTGTTGATCCAAGACAACGACAGCCGAACCCCGTCTTTTTTGCTGCGGCAAATGGCCGGACGGGCCGCCCTAGTGAGCTTTGGCTCGATTCTGCTGGCCGAAATGGGCGATAAAACCCAATTGGCGACCCTGCTCCTCAGTGCCCGCTCGCAAAACGCTGGGGTAATCTTTTTGGGCGCTGCTGCTGCTTTGATCAGCACCAGCCTAATTGGGGTGTGGGCAGGAGCTTGGGTGGCCCGCCTGATCCCACCTCGCTGGATCAAAACCCTGGCAGGCGTGGGGTTTGTTGTGATGGGCCTAGTCTTGTTGTGGGGATCCCTGCCAATAGCCGGTTGAGCAGAAAGCCCCAGAAAAGTTCCAACCAGGCATGTTACGATGGGGAGCGCCTTATTTCAGCACTCCACCACATACCGGATAACCGGTTAGGAAAACCAGCATGGCCAAAAAACGCAACCTGAAGCGGGAAAAAGCCGAGCGCAACCGCGAATATGCCAAGCAGTTCCAAAAAAGTCGTGCTCGCAATGGCCGCCGCTTCCGTTCTGCCCCCCGCGACAATGAGGCCAGCGCTGGCGAAGAACAGCAGTAAGGTTGTTTTTGTCGAGATGCTGATACATTCACGCTGAACTCTCCTGAACATGGTTCAGGAAAGAAGCGATCGCATCCTGCCTATCTCTGAGCAGGAAGGCGGTATCCCGCAAAGCCCTGAGGAATACCCCCCGAGCGCTTTCCCCCTTCACTTCCCGGCAACCGTTGCGGTGGACTCAAGGATCAGGGGGAAACTTGGTCTACTATATCCCTCTCAATGACTTTTGCCAAACCGCCTAAAGCTCAGTAAATTCAGCAAAGTTCAGGGTTTTGGGGGTTAGAGGCATGCTCTGTCGGTCAATCCTGTGAGCGGAGCTAGTTCAACAAACCTGCTATCGTATGCAGGGGTGGGCCGGAGCGGATAAGCATGAAATATCGACGGATTCTACTGAAGTTGAGTGGTGAAGCCCTGATGGGGGAGCGCCCCTACGGGATCGACCCCGAGGTCTTGAAGTCCATTGCCGGCGAAGTGGCCTCAGTGGTACGGGCCGGTGTGCAGGTGGCGATTGTGGTGGGAGGGGGTAACATCTGGCGCGGGCGCAAAGAGGCGGCTGCCCAAGGGATGGATCAGGCTTCTGCCGACTACGTAGGGATGCTGGCCACCGTCATCAACGCCTTAACCCTGCAGGATGCCATTGAGCGAGCCGGGATCCCCACCCGGGTGCAGACGGCCATCGCCATGCAGGAGGTGGCGGAGCCCTATATTCGTCGCCGCGCCATTCGTCACCTGGAAAAGGGGCGGGTGGTGATTTTTGGGGCAGGATCTGGCAACCCCTTCTTCACCACCGATACCACTGCGGCCTTGCGGGCGGCGGAGATCGATGCCGAGGTGATTTTCAAAGCCACCAAGGTGGACGGAGTTTACGATGCGGATCCCAAGACTCACCCTCAGGCCCGCCGCTACGATGTCCTCAGCTATCAGGATGTGCTGAACCGCGATCTGCGGGTTATGGACAGCACCGCCATCGCCCTCTGCAAGGAAAATCAATTGCCCATCGTGGTCTTTGACCTGACTACCCCTGGCAATATTTATCGAGTGGTGCAGGGAGAACCCATCGGCACTTGGATCGGACAGCGGACGGTCGAGAACAACGGGATCCCCAGCCCAGGAGAGTTGATCCCAAGTTAGGGGGGAAATCGGCCTTGAGAGTCCGGCGACGCCCTAGCCAGGATTGAGTCCGAAGGATAGCCTGGCTCAAGGGTGTGCTCAGGCCGTTTGGAGGGAAAGGCAATGACAGATCAGCTAGAAATTGCAGGAGCCCCGCACTGTACCCGTAGGGTCGGTGTCGGGAGGAATGCTATAAATGCTATAATACTATAAATGCTATAATAATACTGCGGACACCAGAAACGGTTGTTTAAGGCACTGGTAACGGTCGATTGGGGGTGCTGTAAACCACCCCAGAGGCTCGTGGTTGGCTTGCTAACTGCAGGGCTACTAAAAGCCCGCTCCGTACCGCCTAGCGGTTGGTGTCGGGTAGTTTACGTTCAGCATTCGGCCCAAAAGGATCCCGTCTTGCCCAAATGCTCTGCTGCCCAAGGCGCTATACCCAGGTCACCCCATGTTGCTACGCAACGCTTACGCGAACGCTGGGGTCGGCGTCTTTTGCAGAGCTTGATTTTCCTGTTGGTTCTGGTCGGGGGATTGGGCTACTGGCAGTGGCAGACCTGGCTCCAGCCGGTGGGCGGCCCAGAACCGATCCAAGTAACAATCCAGCCGGGCAGCAGCAGCCGTCTGATCGGGCAAAAACTGCGCCAAGCAGGGGTGATTCGCTCAGCTCTGGCTTGGGAGCTGTGGAGCCGCACCTTCGGGCGCGACTGGGTGTTTCAGGCGGGCACCTACGCTTTGGATCCCAACCAGGACATGCTGGCCGTGGCCCAGCAACTGCGGCAGGGAAGGATCCTGCAAAGACGTCTGACCATCCCGGAGGGTTGGCGCATCGAGCAAATGGCAGAGGCTCTGGCCCAGCGCAACTGGCTGGCAGCCGATGCCTTCATTGCCGTGACCCGGGTGATTCCCCCCCTCGATTGGCTGCCCCCCCACTTGAGCTCTCTAGAAGGCTACCTGTTCCCAGACACCTATCTTTTCCCCATTGAACAGGTGGAGGGATCCCTGCCGGATCGGGAAAAGGCCCAGATGGTGGTCGACGCCATGCTGCAGCGATTTGTCGCGGTGGCCCTGCCCCTGTTTCGCCAGCACACCACTTCCCTGTCTCTGCACGAGTGGGTCACCTTGGCCAGCATTGTGGAGCGGGAGGCCGTGGTGCCGGAAGAACGCGCTTTGATTGCAGGTGTCTTTCTGAACCGGCTTAAGAAAGGGATCCCCCTGGGAGCCGATCCGACGCTGGAGTATGCCTTGAATATCCGGCAAACCCCAGATCGCCGCCTCACCCTTGCGGAGGTGCGCACCCCCTCTCCCTACAACACCTACCTCAACCCGGGCTTGCCCCCTGGTCCCATCGCCAGTCCGGGCTTGGCCAGCCTAAAAGCCGTTTTGCAGCCTGAGCAGACCGACTATCTCTACTTCGTGGCCCGCTACGATGGCACCCACGTTTTCAGCAAAACCCTAGCAGAGCACGAGGCAGCCCAATTGCAGATTATTCAAGAGCGCCGGCAAGCTGCCCAGGGATCCCACCATAGTCCTCAACCCAGTCCTTAGCCGAGGAGCGGATGGTACACAAACCTTGGTTCAAGCTCCTGCAACCGGATCTGGTGGTGGCCGGCACTGTCTTAAAGTTGCGGGCAGAAGACCTGTGGGCCTGGCAGGTAAAAGGCATCATCTTTGACGTAGACGGTACACTGGTGCCGAGCCGACAGGTTGAGGTGGATCCCGCTGTGGCTGCTTGGCTGGAGCAGTTGCGTCCGCACTTTCAAATTTGGCTGGTGAGCAACAACCTCAATCGCAGCCGCATCCAACAAATCGGAGAAAGCCTGGATCTGCCTTACATTCACCGGGCCGGGAAACCCTCACGGCGGGCTTTGCGGCGGGCCGTAGCCCAGATGGGCTTGCCGGTAGAAGCAGTGGCTATGGTGGGAGACCGCCTGTTGACGGATATTTTGGCGGGCAATCGACTGGGGTTGGTAACCGTGCTGGTCAACTCCCTCTTGTCCGAAGCAGTCGAAAAGAACCCTGCTACCCTCTAGGGTCTGCGCTTTTGAGAGATTTGAGAGTTGGACAACTGTAATTGTTTCAAACTGAATTGAAAAGGTTTCCAAGCACTCCCCCTTTCCTTCGCAAAGAGAGAAGACCAAAAGACAATCCTGCTGCTCGGAAGGACTTAGTCACTTCAGTTTAGGGTGAGATGCCTGGGCAGCTGAGAAAAGCCCTGTGGCCCCATGCATGTTTCATGCATGTTTTAGGTGTGGGTACAGTGTCCCAGTTTGAATCGAAATGACCAACCACAGGTTGTCAGCGCTGACAACTGCTGACCGGATGGGTAGCACATCTAAAAATCAAGACAAAAATCGAGAGAGATTTTCCAGACCTGACCCATCTGCCCCAATTTTTTGTAGAGTGACGGCAGGTGAGCCGGATCCCGCATTGAGGCCCAGTAGGCGGCGGTGTGAGGGCGGTGTGAGATCCAAAGGTCAAGCATGCGAACCATCCCTATTGTCAAGTCCGCCATGCAACGGCTAAAGTCCATGCTGCAAAAATCCCTGCGTTCTGCTCCGACTTCCCCCCGCTCCAGATCCCTGCTGGCATCCAATGGACGGAGCCTGATCAAGCTGGGCAGCTTTCTGGCCTTGCCTTTGATATTCTCGACATTGCCCGGTTGGGCTTTAACATTGGTGGCGCGTCCAGATCTGCGCGACCTCAAACGTGCAACCGTGGTTCGGGTGGTCAACTACAACACCCTGGTTGTCCAGCTTGAAGGAGACTTGAATTTGCGGCTGGTGCAACTGATTGGGATCGATCCCTTGCCTGACCCGATCAACCCCAACTGGACGGAGTTGCGCGGACAAACCCCTTTGGCAGTTTACAATGCCGGCCAATATTTGCAGACTGCTCTGCTGGGACGTGAGGTGTTTTTGGAGTTGGATCCTGCCCTAGCCCCTGCTCCCACCTTGCCTGCCTACGTTTGGCAAGCCAACACCCTCATCAACCAGGAAATGCTGTTTTTGGGGCATGGCCTGTTGTCGCCACAAACCGATGGCTTGAAGTACGGCCCCATTCTTACTGAAGCTGCCGATGCAGCCAAAAGACAAGGACGCGGCTATTGGACAACCTACGGCCCTCGCTAGAGACCAAGCCAAACCCAGAGCTGGAATTGCCGGCCTGTTTGTTGAGAATAATCTCAACAGCCATCTTCCGCCGGTCGGTGAGAGCATGACTCTAGTCAATAATAAGCTCAACTATACTGAAAATAATGTATAATATGTTCAGTACGGATTACTACCAGTTGATCTTTCTGTTT
>NZ_JBSSAG010000045.1:0-20587 GCF_054058395.1 Thermostichus sp. OS-CIW-26
TTTAAGTGTGGACACTGTGGATGGGAAGGGGATGCGGATTTGAATGGTGCGAATGTGATTGCGCTTTTGGGGGCTGTCGTAAACCAGCCTAGAGGCTCGTGGTTGGCTTGCCAACTGCAGGGCTACCGAAAGCCCGCCCTGTACTGCGAAGCAGTCAGGGTTGGGTAGTTTACAACATCCAAAAAGCGTTATCGGGTTTACAGTGAGTGTGAATAACCCAACAAGCGTGAGGCTGAACCGATGACACTGGCTCAGGAGGCAACTGCCCAAGTCCCCGCCTTTTGCGAAGGGATCCAGTACTTCGGGGATCCTTGGCCAGAATTCGACCGCCTGGGCCAGGCGCCCGCAGTGGATGCCGGCACCGGGAAACTGAGGGATCCCGGCAGTCGCATGGCCGCCTACCAAACCTTGCTCTATGCCGATGCCTTGCGCTACCTCACCCTGCAAATGACCGCCAGCAAAGCCTCAGGCCATCCGGGCGGATTTGCCAGCCAAGCAGAAGCCTATGCAGCTCTGGTGTACCTGGGCCAGAAGAACATCCCCACCGAAGTTGGGCACCACGCGCCGGGCTTTTACGCGGCCATGTTCTTGGATGGATCCCTGGCCGAGATGGGCATCCACACCGTCGCCGACCTGCGGGCCCGTTTTCGAGAACGGGAAGGGCTGTTGGGTCACCTCTCTGGCTACATTCCCGGACTGCTGGCGCCGGCTGGGCCGCTGGGGCAGGGGCAGCACTTTGCCATGGCGGGGGCATTACTCTACCCGGATCGCCTCTTCCCGGTCACGATTGGGGATGGCGGCCTGGGAGAGCCCTATGTGATGAGCTCCATGATTCACTTTCACACCGCTTTCCCCCAGCGCACCAACTTCCTGCCGGTGCTGGTCTGGAACGGCTACAGCCAAGAACACCACAGCATGATCTCCACCGCCAGCAACGCCCAGATGATCGAGTATTGGCGGGGCAACGGCTTTGAGGAAGTGGTGTTGGTGGATGCCAAGGACTTTGACGATGCCCAACAGCCTGGCCCTTACGTCGACAGCACTCAGTTTTCCCTAGAAGCCCGCCTTGCCTTTGCCCAAAGGGTGCTGATCGAAATGGAGCGAGCCATCCAATCAGCCCTGAGCGGACAATTAACGGTTTTCATCCTCAAGCAACTGAAGGGGGCTGGGGTACATGCCAAGGGATCCAAGTCCCACAACCTCTACGGCCACCACACTCTGGATCACCCGGACATTGTGGCGGCTCTGCGGGCGCGGGCCTTACATCCGGCAGCTTGGGCCCTGGTGCGACAAAACTGCCAACGGGCAGCCGGGGGGCCAGCCGCCAAGGTGGCGGTTACAGAGTTCGTTCGGCCTTTGCCGCCTTTGGGATCCCTGAACCTGACGGAGTTTCCCCTGGGGGACAAGCAGGTTTCCACCACGGCCATCGGATCCCTGGTGGTGCAGGTGGGGCAGAAGGATCCCGACTTTTTGGTGGCCAATGCCGACGGCAACGAAGCTTCCGGCATCGCCAATGTGAACCAAGGTCTCAAGGTGATTCACCCCACGGTGGATCCCTTATACAACCAACAGCCCCAAGGACAAGTCTATGAGCCCCTGAGCGAAGATGCCTGCGCAGGACTGACGGCGGGCCTAGCCCTCTTCGGCGGACGCTCCCTGTGGTGCTCCTACGAGTCCTTTGCCGTCAACGGCCTACCCATCTGGCAGACGGTAACCCAAGCCATGGCAGAGCTACGCCGACCCACCCCCTCGGCCATTGCCCTCTTCACTGCCGGCGCTTTGGAACAGGGGCGTAACGGCTGGACCCACCAACGCCCGGAAATTGAGGCCTACCTGGCAGCCATGATGCGCAACGGCAACATCTTTCCCCTCTTCCCGCCGGATGCCAACTGTGCCCAAGCTGCCTACGAATGGGCCCTATCCACCTGCAACAAAGGGATCCCTATCATCGCCAGCAAAACCCCCCTGCCCATCCGCACCACCCTCGAACAAGCCCGCCAAGCAGTAGAGCAGGGCTGCATCGTCCTTCAGGAACTTCCTGGATCCCGCACCGTCGTCTTTGCCGTGGTGGGGGATATGATTCTCCTGCCCGTGTTCGAGGCGGCTGAACAGCTCCAAGCCCAAGGGATCGGCTGCAAAATCGTCTCGGTGATTAACCCCCGCCGTCTGTATCGCCCCGGCGACGTGGCTTGGTCCACCTGTGCCCAGCCAGATGGGGAATTCATGTCCGACCAAGAATTTGCCGCTTGGTTTGCCGGCGAGGCCCTCATCGGCGTAACAGGCGGATCCAGCCTGATGTTGGAGCCTCTGACACTGCGCTACACTGGCCCGCGCGACATTTTTGCCTGGAAACGCGGGGAAACCACCGCCACCCCCGCCGAATTGATGGACTACAACGGCCTGACAGCCCAAGCACTAGCAGAACGAGCCAAGCAACTGCTATGCTGAGGGCGAGCTTTTAGCTTGGTTAGCATTGTCCACCTTATTTTTTCCTATTTTTTCCTATGACTGCGGCTAGCTCTCTCCGAGAGAAGCTTGAGAGGATATCTCCCACCGAGAGGGTAGAGCGAGTTGTTGTCCAACACTTTGCTGTTCCTCTCCTGCAGGCACTTGGCTTTGACGACTCGGAAATTAGAGATGAATTCGAGACAGGTTGCGGCCAGGTCGATCTCGCAGCAAGAAAGAACGGAGATCCTGAAGATATTTTCCTTAGATCCCCGAAGAATCCCTACTTGCTTTTGGAGGCAAAATCTAGAGCAGTTAATCTCAGAGAAGGATCTTGCTATAGAGATGCAGTTTGTCAGATAGAAAGTTACTTGCTTGCCAAGAACTGCAAATCTGCAAAATGGGGAATTATCACCAATGCAAATAACATCCAGCTTTGGAGGAAGCACGGAAAAGTCGTTCACCCCGCTACAGCAAACCTTGATATTAGCTCAGATAACATTGAGAGCATAGTGCGTAACTTGCGAGACAAGATAGAAAACTATGAGCGCGCTCTGACTGTATGCGTGTATAACAATAAAGGGGGCGTAGGCAAAACAACGACGATCATTAACCTTGCGGCAGCACTAAAAACCAAGGGAAAAAAGGTCTTAGTTGTTGACTTTGATTCTCAGGGTGATCTGACAAGAAGCTTGGGAGTTACTCCTGGAAAAATTACACTGACGCAGTGCTTAAAGGATCCCAAAATAGATGTTCATTCCGTTGTCCAAACATACAGACTCAAGACAGTTAGACAAGGCAAACAGAGTATAGTTTCCATCTTTGACATCATCCCAAGAGACCCTGAACTGGAAACGTTAACTGATAGCCAGGCGGTAGCATATATCCAGAAGGGAACTCGGCGCCTTCGCGATCTGATTGCCCCTCTTCGCAATGAGTATGACTACATCCTAGTCGACTGCCCAACTCAATGGCTTTACTTCAGCCAAAGTGGTGTTTTTGCTGCCGATGTTATTTTGATACCTACCCGCCCCGACGATCTGTCTTCCCTGAATAATGCTGCTAGAGTAATCACCAGCTTTGTTCCAGAAACTGCTAAGTCACGACAGGATGGTGGCCCTATTGCTTTGCCTACCTTTTTCAACGGTGTCCCTTCGGGACGTGAATACACTACTATTAAACTAGCTAACGAAGAGATAGGTAAGCTTATCGACCAGGAGAAAAGTGTAGATCTACGTCCATATTTCTGGCCGCATTTTAAGAGAGGTAATGAAAACAAAAGCATTTTTAGGATACCTGACTATGCAGTGATATCCTCTGCAAGCTTTGCTCGAACTCCTGCCGTCTTTAGGGACAGGAGAGTTTTAGAATACTACCAGAGTCTTGCCCGTGAGTACTTTATCGATGAGTGAGTTTTCAGATCTAGGTAGGTTGGTTAACTTACCCCTTGAGAGCATTACGCCCGCCGATGGGTTTTCTGCTCCCTCCTTCCTTGTTGCCGCAGCCGCAGATCAGCTAAGGGCGACAGGAGGACACAACTGGGTTCCTCTGCTGGTGGTCGAGGCTGGCGACTATCAGTACAAGGCCATTGGTAACCATTTTGTCTATGCAGTTGCTCAAGAAGCGGGACTGGAAAGGCTATGGTGTATCGTTGTCGATCCTGATCCAGAGCAGGTTAAGCAGGCCCAGATTCTCGCCAAAGAAATTGTTCCGAAGGTAAATTTGACCAATACATCGAGAGAGACTATCTTGGCTGCGCTAAGATACCTAGCCGAGCAACCCAGCAGTCCCCTCAAGGGAGTCGATGTAACCATTGCAGCTGCCCGGATTGCAGAGGCGGATAGAAGTTGGTGGCAGGACTTAACCCCCATAACCAAGCTTGGGTGCAAAATTACGCGAGGCAAAAAACTGGATGCCCTATCGGAAGTATTTTTCGTAACTCCTACAGCGTTGCCCCCTACTCTGAAGAAATCATCCAAGAGATCTGCGGCATCCGCTGGCGCGAAGAAAGCGACCTCAACTCGCTCGCGGAAAAAAACAGAGGGAGAGAGCTGAAAGGGATCCCTTCAAAAACATATTCTCCTCTCCACATCACCGAGGCCCGACTCCGCTTGCTGTGGGATGCCTGCCTCAAGCCTCCCTTTGAATGGCTACTGCCACCCAAACAGCCTTGGCCGCTCTCAACAACAGCCTCCATGGCAGGTATGCTCTGCTTACCTAGGACGACCGGATCCATCTGGAGCTCATGCACAGGATGATCACCAGCATCTTGGAGATCGACCTGACCCAAACCGTCCGGTATTATCTTGACCACAGGGATCCCCCCCTTATTGCCTGGATCCTGGGCCGTGATCAAGCGCTCCAGACCTGTTGAAACCTCATATTGTTCAGGGTCAGGCCCCATTGGGATCCAACGCTGCCACAGATCCGAGGCTTTGTAGCTACAGAGTTTGAGGACTCGATAAACTTATGAGGTCGAAGCTCAACGGCTGGAACCGGTAGGATTGACTTATCTTTGGCCAGTGTCCTGCTAGGAATGGATTATGGCGCTTTACGACTGCGACTTTTATGCCTGGACGCAAGAGCAAGCCGCACTGCTGAGATCGGGGCAGTGGGATCGATTGGATATTCCCAACTTGGTGGAGGAGATTGAGACTTTGGGCAGGCAAGAACGCCGCGAATTGGTGAATCGGCTAGGGATCCTGGTGGGCCATCTGCTAAAGTGGCAGTTTCAGCCTCAACAACGAAGCAAAAGTAGGATAGCCACAATTATCGAACAGCGGCAAGAGGTGCAGGAGTTAATTGCGGATAATCCCAGCCTTAAGTCTTATCTGGTTGAAGCAATGAATAAAGCTTATCAAAAGAGCGTCCTGCTGGTGGCTAAAGAAACGCCTCTATCTCTGGACGATCTGCCTGCCCAGTGTCCCTACACATTGGATCAGGTGATGGATCCCAACTTTTACCCCGAGCAGGAGAGCCCCCAGTGAGGATCTCGTCTTTCCCTCATAGCGTATCTCCCTCTTTCAGTTGGGCGTTTTCATAGTTAACATTCCACCTAGGCAAATGACAATTTCGCTGTGGCCAATTGACGGTCTGAGCTGATGCGGTTGTCAGATGCTCTCTTCAAAATAATCACTATCAACTTTCTTGACTGGGTACAACGAAACTGTAGATACGCCAACGTCGTGCTCAATCATTAGATTTGTTAGTTGTTCGCCGTCAATCAAAACAATCTTACTGCCGATCTGCGAAACGTAGCTGCTAGCGTCTTCAGTAAACCTGGAGGTAGTGATAAAAATACCCTTGTTTGCTCTTTGAGCCTGTAAAGCACCCACAAACTGCATGACATCAGGACGACCTACCGGATTGCTATCCCAACGCTTTGCCTGAATATACACAACATCAAGACCGAGTTTGTCCTCTTTGATGATCCCATCAATTCCACCATCGCCACTCTTGCCAATTGCTTTGCCCGCATCTGCCCGTGAGCCTCCATAGCCCATTTTGACCAGCAGCTCCACAACAACCTTTTCGAAGAAGGCGGGCGATACTTTCTTTAGCTTGGCAAGCAATTCGTCAGCCAGTTTGTCACGGAGATTTTCATAAGCAGCTTCTAACTGCTCTAATGGTGTCGCTGCCGAAGTCTCTGATAAAGCTTTTTGTTTGCTTGCCTTGTTGCTGCTTCTTGTACCTTTAGGCTTCTCAAATTCCATGAACTCAGGATATTGCCTGAGTAACTCTACATTGATGGTTTTGGGCTGTTTTTCAAGAAGATCTCTTCCGCGGTCAGTAATTTGGTAGAATCCTCTGCGCGTTGTTTCCAGCAGCCCTGCCTTTTTCATATAAGTTGCAGCCCAGCCGACGCGATTGACAAAGGTTGGCTGTACACCGCTCGGCAGCATCTCCCTGAGATCGTCCTCTGTGAGGCCCAGTTCCTTTGCTAGAGCTTCAACAGCCTCGCTGGTTGATATTTCAGTGCCTTTGCGGGCTGCAAACTGAAGAAGTGGCAACATCAAGCTCTGATAATCCGGAACGGCCATCTGTAGAACCGATGTGTAAACAGGGATCCCAAACCGAAGTAGGTTCCACCCATAACTTTACGCCAACCCTCTGCTGCAAGCCAGCTAGGGTATCTGTCAGGCTCGGAAACCTCCGAAAAAAGTTTGACGTGGATGGCTCAGGCGTGATTTGAACACGCGACCAAGGGCTTATGAGTCCCCTGCTCTACCGCTGAGCTACTGAGCCAGGATAGTGCTTAACTAGAATAGCACTCTTGGGCCGGAACTGCGCCTCAGAAAATCCCCTCAGCCCCCTCTCGGGAAGAAGCCCCAGACAAGGCAATGCCTATCGGCAGGCCAGGGCAGCTTCGTAAACCCGTCGGTTGGCCGCGAGAGACTTCTCCAAATCCACCAGTGGGCGAGGGTAGTCCACCCCCAATCGGACTCCAAATTGCTTCTGCTCGGCAGCAGTGAGGCGATAGGGCTCGTGGATTTTATCCCCCGGGATCCCGGCCAATTCCGGCAACCAGTGGCGCAGATAGTCTCCTTTGGGATCGTACTCGCGAGATTGTTTGGGGATGTGGAAGTAGCGGAAGCCGCGGGCATCGTTCCCTACGCCGGCGGTGTAGTTCCAATTGCCGTAGTTGCTGGCCACGTCGTAGTCGATGAGCAGCGACTCAAACCACTCAGCGCCCATGCGCCAGTCGATGCCCAGGTTCTTGGTCAAAAAGCTGGCCACATTCTGCCGTCCCCGGTTGGACATAAATCCGGTAGCCGCCAGCTCCCGCATGTTGGCATCCACCAAGGGGTAGCCCGTCTCACCCCGACACCAAGCCTGAAAGCGCGGCCAATCCTGCTGCCAAGGGATAGGGATCCCTTGGATCCCAGAGGGACGGAACAGTTTAGCGCCGTGCTTGGCCAAGATAAACCGAAAATAATCCCGCCACAGCAGCTCAAACACCAGCCAGTAGGTGGACTCATTGCGCACCCGCTCCTGCTCGTAACGCTTGACCTCGGCATAGACGGTGCGGGCCGAGATGCAGCCCAGCGCCAACCAAGCAGAAAGCCGGGAGCTATCGTCGGGATCCAACATGCCGTTGCGGGTTTCTTTGTAGATGCGCAGCCGATCCAGATCCCAAAAGTAGGTTTGCAGGCGGGCATGGGCAGCGGTGCTGCCGCCAAGGTAGGTGAAGCGGGCCCGTGGATCCCCGGCAGGTGGGGATAGCCCCAGCGAGGCCAGGGTGGGCAGAGGGCCGGGATCCAAACCCGATGGCAGGGGGGGGATCGAGGGAATGGGCAAGGGATCCCGGATGGGGGTGCTCCCCTCGACTTGCTTTCGAAAGCGGGTGAACAGCTCTGGCAGTTGCGAGAGACAAAAGGGGAGATCCTCAGGGTGATAGAGGGTATGGCCCCAATCAACCTGCAGCCGGATCCCCAGAGACCGCAAAGCCCGCTCAACAGCAGCCGCCACCTCCTTCTCCTCGGTGCCCACCTCTTCATGGGCATAGACCGCCTCGACCCCCCACTCCTGTGCCAAGGTGGGGATCACGTGTTCCGGCTGTCCCTGGCGGATCACCAAATCCGAGCCGCGCGACCGCAACTGCTGCCGCAGATCTGCCAAACTCTCCAGCAAAAACTGACCGCGGAAAGGGCCGGTTCTGGGGCGGAGCCCAAGGGAAGTCTCGCCGAACTGGCGGGGATCCAAGCAATACAAGGGGATCAAAGGGGATCCCTGTTGGCAGGCCCGCGTCAGCGGCTGGTGATCCAGCAGGCGCAAGTCGGTGCGAAACCACAGCAGGACGGTCATTCTGCAGCTACCCTACACGGATCCCGCAGACTCAGACTTGGACACCCGAACCCCAGCTGGACGCCCCAGCTCAGGGCTGGGAACAAAATGAGGCACATTGGCAGCCGGGATGTGAACAGGGGCCTTGGTGCGCGGATGATAGGTTTGCCGGGCGGGACGATGGCGCAGCGAGAACGTGCCAAAGCGAGCCAGCCGCACGGATCCCCCCTGGGCCAGGCATTGGCTAATGCTGTCCAGCATAGCCTCCAGAGCAGCAGCAGCCATTTCCACGGTCAGGCCATCCACCTGCGCGGCCATCTGGCGGGCCAGCAAACGGCGAGTCAAATGAGGAGGAGAAGCCACCAACCGACCCTCTAGACAACAGAACACAGACAGGGGCTTAGAGCACCTCCAGTTCACTCTCGAAAAACCAATGTCGAGAGCGATCGGGAAACTCCAGAATGTAGCCGACACCGCTGCCATCGACCACACGCCGTGCCAGCACCACAGCCTCTTTGCCCACCAGAGCGCTGAGGTTTTCTTGTCCGCGATCCTGGACAGAGCGAACTTTGACCTTATTTCCAACCTTGATCGCCATAAAACCGCGAAGAGACTTACCACTCAAGATGGTACGGCAAAAGTCCCCTTGCCGAGCTCCTGCCGCACCTCTGCTGGGGTTGACCCCGATGGGATTGCTAGAATGGGGTCAGAGTGCCGTGCCCCAGGGAAGACTGCCTCCGTGATTGCCCTTTCCCTCAAACCCGCCCACTGCTCCTGGAGCGTTATCAGCTTTCCCTCCACCCTCTACACTCAGCCTGTCCTCGATCTCTTGATCTCAAAAGTCCCTCCTGCCTGGAGAGCGGAAATACGTTTGGGCCTACAGGAAGCAATCATCAATGCCGTCCGCCACGGCAACGGCCTCGACCCCAACAAGAAGGTGATCATCGAGTACGCCAGCTCGGAGCCCTTTTACCAATGGCTGGTGCGAGATCAAGGGCCCGGCTTTTGTCCCCAAGAGAAGCTCCACCGATGCCAACATAACATCTTGGAAACCGAAGAGTCGGGCCGAGGAATGCTGCTGCTCACCCAAATCTTCGACTTTGTGGAGTGGAATGAAATGGGCAACCAGGTCTATCTGGCCAAGTACATCCACCCCAACTGCCGGGATCCCTGGATAGTCTGACCCTCAATACCACTCCCAAAACAGCTTGCCCATTTGGGTAATCTGGCAGCCCCGATCGGGGTAGGGAGCTTCAGAAACCGCTAGGGCTGTGGTGGCGAAGGCAAAGCGCGTGGATGACCAGCGGGATCCCTTAGCGCTCCGCGCCGCTGACGCGACCGGGTCGGGCAGCTCGCTTTCCAAGAGCAACCCCAGGGATCCATAGCCATAGCCCAAATTGCGGTGGGGCAGGGAAGCCACCAACTTGCGCCAGGCGCGATTTGCACTCAAGGGGGGATCCGCGAGGGCCGTCTCCAGAGCCCCCAAAGAAGAGGCCAGGTAGGAATAGCCTTTGCGATCGGCATGATACACCTGTGCCGGCAGCGGGATCCCTGGCAGCGTTAGCGCTCCGCGCCGCTGACGCGACTGGGGGAGAGCCTCTGCCGCCTGCAATGACGCGGATCCTCCTTTCCCACTGACTTCCAGCAGCTCGCCTGCCAACACAGGGATCTCCGGTCGATGGATAGAGCGGTAAGGACTCCGTCCCGCTGTCGCCACCGGCGGGGGTTCTGACGGCAAGGACTCCGTCTCCCCCGCAGGAGTGGTCGGTTGGGCCCAGGCAGTGGCGGTGCCGCGCTTCGTTGCCAGAGAGATTACCTGCCAGCCTTGGGCGCGTGCCCGCTCATCCAAGTCGAAATAAGGACTCCGTCCCGCTGTCGCGACCGACTCATCCGGCAGCTTACCGACCCACAGCCAGGCTGGATCCCCGTCGCCGGGCAAAAGGGCAAAGGCAAACTCTCCCCGTTCCGGCAACAGACGCTGCCAGTCCAGCGCCACCTGAGATTGCAAGCGCTGCAGCCACTGGCCGGGATCCACCCGCAACCCCAGGGAATTTAGGGGCTGGATCTGCCCCAGGCTCTGCCAAACTGAGACCAGATTCTCTCCGGAAATCAGCGCCAAGGTTTTATCCGGCAGATGTTGAAGGATCTGCGGGCGAAAGGCTTCTGCCGCCGGCAAGGAGAAGCCAGCGGGCGCATGCCAGAGGGCAGCACTTTCGGCCACCAAGCCGCGGAAGTTTACCCCCAACCCCAGCCCTACCGCCTGCAACGTCAGCCCATCTGAAGAAACCGCCTCTGGATTTTGCCAGAAGGCCCAACCCACATGCGCCTCCCGCAAGGGCTGGATGACCTGCTGAAACAGAGGCTGAGCCACCAGAGACAACTGCGGCAACTGCCAAGCATCGATTGCAGCCCGAATGGCAGCAGACTGCTCCGCCAACAACACGTATTGCTCGCCGAAAACGGCTGCCGAGAACCCCTGCAGGCCCGGAATCGGGCTAGACACCACCTGAATGCCCTTGTAAGTGTCTACCTGCACCGGCCTCCCGGCCAAGCTCTGCCGTTCCCACAACAGGTTCAGCTCAAATTGAGAGACTGCCGCATCCCGCGTTTCTAGGGCAACCAAGGTGCCCCACTCCGGCAAACTGGCCAAGAGGGTGCTCCTCCCCAGCCAGGGCCGCACCTCCCGCTCGAAATCAAGGGATCCCCCGGCCAGCAAGGATCCCAGCCAGCCTGGGCCTTCAGGGGAGAAAAACTTTTGCCACTGCTGACGGGCAGCGCGTCGCTGGGGGGCAGGAGTTGCCGCTTGCCAAAACGCTTGCACCTCGTCCAGGGGAACAGCCAACACCAGCAGCGCTTGTGCGGAGCGAGGGGCCAAACCCACAATTGGCGGCAGCTCCGGGTGGGCCAGCAACAAAGCCACCGGACTGCGGGTGAGCAGCCATACGACAACCCACACCACCATGGCGGCCAGAAGACCCAACCCGATTAGGATCCCGCGCAAGAGTTGCCGTCGTCCCATATCTCATCTCTTCACCGAGGGAGACGTAGCGCGTGTACCCAGGCCCTAATGCTTCACATCACTGGCATGAACAGGCCCAGGAAGAAGAGCTGCCCTCAGTCATGCATGATAAAACCTTACCATGGAACAGAGGCTCATCCTGGTGCGCAAGCTGGAGCCCACTGCTGAGCAGGCGGTCAAGCTTAGAGGCACCCTACAAGCCTTTGTGATCCGCACTACCATTCCAAATGCGCCCCTGTGTGCGTCCAACGCGCAGATCAGCCCTGCCCTGACCAGCCCGGCGGCCATCTAAGCCCATCGGAAAACCAAACCCATGTCAGAGTTTCAACTGGTTTCTCCCTATCAACCCACCGGAGATCAACCTAAGGCAATTGCCGGTTTGGTGAAGTCAATTTCAGAAGGCCATCGTTTCCAAACCTTGCTGGGGGCAACCGGAACCGGCAAAACATTTACCATCGCCCACACCATCCAGCAAATCGGCAGGCCCACCTTGGTGATGGCCCACAATAAGACGCTGGCGGCACAACTGTGCAATGAGCTACGAGAGCTGTTTCCCAATAATGCCGTTGAATACTTCATCAGCTATTACGACTACTATCAACCGGAAGCCTATGTTCCCAGCACCGATACATACATTGCCAAATCTTCTTCCATCAACGATGAAATCGATATGCTGCGGCACTCGGCTACCCGCTCCTTGTTTGAACGGCGGGATGTGATTGTGGTGGCCTCGGTGAGCTGCATCTATGGTCTGGGCATGCCAGAAGAATACCTGAAGGCTTCCATCCCCTTCAAAGTCGGCCAGGAGATTAACCAACGGGATGTCCTGCGGGATCTGGCCAGCATCCAGTACGAGCGCAATGACCTGGAGCTGGTGCGGGGGCGATTTCGCCTCAAAGGGGATGTGCTGGAAATTGTGCCGGCCTATGAGGATCGGGTCATTCGCATCGAATTTTTTGGCGATGAGATCGAGGCCATTCGCTTAATTGATCCGGTTACAGGTGAGATTTTGAACAGCCTCAGCGCCCTCAGAGTTTATCCTGCTCGGCACTTTGTAACGCCGGAAGCACAATTGGAGCGGGCGATCCTCAATATCGAGCAAGAACTGGAAGAGCAATTGGCCCTCTTTCGCAAAGAAGGCAAGCTCCTGGAAGCCCAACGGCTGGAACAGCGCACCCGCTACGACCTAGAAATGCTGCGAGAGGTGGGCTATTGCAACGGGATCGAAAACTACTCCAGACATTTAACAGGGCGCAAAGCAGGAGAGCCCCCCGCCTGCTTGGTGGATTATTTCAAGGCCAACGATTGGCTGCTGGTGGTGGATGAATCCCACGTGACCGTGCCCCAAATTCGCGGCATGTATAATGGCGACCGTGCCCGCAAGCAGGTGCTGGTGGATCACGGTTTTCGCCTGCCCAGCGCCCTCGACAATCGCCCCCTCAAAGCCGAAGAATTTTGGGCCAAGGTTCATCAGTGTATCTTTGTTTCGGCTACCCCCGGCAACTGGGAACTGGAGCAGAGCGAGGCCCAATTTGAAACCCGGGTGGAAGATGGCAAGACCTTGAAGTTTTATGTGCAGGGCAGCGGTCGGGTTATCGAACAGGTGATTCGGCCCACTGGGGTGGTGGATCCCGAGGTGCATGTGCGCCCTACGGCTGGGCAAGTGGACGATTTGCTGGGAGAAATTTATTTGCGATTGGAGCGCTCTCAGCAGGGATCTGCCGAACGGGTGATCGTGACCACCCTCACCAAACGGATGGCAGAAGATCTCACAGAATATCTCCAGGAGCGAGGGATCCGAGTTCGCTATTTGCATTCCGAGATCACCTCGATTGAGCGAATTGAAATCCTACAAGACTTTCGAGAAGGGGCCTTTGACGTGTTGGTAGGAGTTAACTTGCTGCGGGAAGGGTTAGACCTGCCGGAAGTCTCCTTGGTGGCCATTTTGGATGCTGACAAAGAAGGGTTTTTGCGAGCAGAGCGCTCCCTGATTCAGATGATTGGGAGGGCAGCGCGGAATGTCCGTGGAACGGTGGTGATGTACGCCGACACCATGACCGGCAGCATGGCCCGGGCCATTGCCGAAACCCAGCGTCGCCGCGAGATTCAATTGCAATACAACCGCCAACACAACATCGCGCCCAAGCCCATTGTCAAGAAAAACAGCAATGCCATCTTGTCTTTTTTGGCCATCTCCCGCAAACTTAACGACCCAGATCTGGAAAAAGCCTTTCAAGCTGCGCAGGAGATTCCTCTCTCCGAGATTCCAGAGCTGATCGGCCAACTGGAACTGAAGATGAAAGAGGCCGCCAAAAACCTAGAATTTGAGGAAGCCGCCGAGCTGCGAGATAGAATCAAAAAGCTGCGTCAACGCCTTCTGGGCCATTCTCAAGGCACCTAAAATCCTTGCTCAGATCGGCCAAAATTGAGGTCGGCTTGTGCCACCATGAGCTTGCGGGGCAGCACCAGGGATCCCCAATTGATCGATAGGCGTTCGTACCAAACCGGCCATGCAGGACTCCGTCCCACTTAAGCGAGCAGCTCTTTGGGTTGGGCTGACGGTGGGGATAGGTCTCTGGCTCACCCCTGCCGTCGCCTCTGCCTCCTCAGGGATCCCCTTGGCTCAAGCCCTTGAATTTCGGGATCCCAACTTTTTCCTGGCCGATCCCCGACCCACACCGGCTGAAGCGCCAACTCCTGAGGGATCCCCTGCTCCGGCTCCCAGCCCAGTCGGGATCCCTTTGACCGGCCAAGAGGGCACAGAGGTGTTGGTGGGGAACATCCCGGTGTTCCGCCTGCAGACGGCAGACTACCCCAGCGATGTGCGGGCCGACAACGTTCGGGCGATCATCGAGCGCTTTCTGGAAGAAGGCCAGTTGCCGGAGCCAGAGGTACGGGTGGCCCAGGATGCCAATGGGCAATACATCTTACGCCTGGGGGAAAGAGGCCGCTTTGAGGCCACCCAACGGTATTTGTTTACCGTCACCTATGCCGATGCTGCCGCAGAGCGCAGGGTGGCACCGGGTCAGGTGAACCTGAATGACGTGCGTCTGGTGGCTAACAGTTGGGCGCGGCGGTTGGAGCAAGCGATTGCCGATTACCGCGAAGATCTGCTGGCTCTGCAGCGGGCCCAGGATCCGCGCGTGCTGGTTCTGACCCTCCTGGCAGGGATCGCCACCCTGGTGGTGGGGTTCTTTCTCTGGCGGCTGTTCGACCGCAGCCTAACCCGCTTGCAACGCTGGTTGGAGCTTAAGGCCGGAGAGACCTGGGGCACCTGGATTGATGTGGGTGGGATGCTGCTGCGGGGCGTGGGGGCAATCCTCATCGCCGGCATCTCGCTGGATCGCGGCATCAGCTTCATCCCTGCCCTGCGACCTTTTCAGCGCTCCTTTTACCTGGGCCTGGGTCGTGTGGTTGCCACGGCTCTGGGCGTTCTCACCCAGCCTCTGCCCAACTCCAGCGTTTCGATTGCCAGCTTGCTGGTCTTCCTCGTCCTCTCCATCTTGGTTTTCACCGGCGCCCACTACGTCAGTGTTGGCTTCAAGCAGCGCTTTTTGGCACGCCTGGGGCTGGATCTGGGCACCCAAGAGTCTTCGGCGGCCATCTTCAAGTACATCCTGACCCTGTTCGGCATCCTTCTGGTCTTGCCCTTCAGCGGCCTTAATCTGGGCTCCTTGGCGGTTATTGCCGGGGCGGTGGGTTTGGGGATCGGCTTTGGTTTGCAAAACCTCTCCAACAACTACATCAGCTACATTGCCATTTTGCTGGAGCGCCCCATCCAAATCGGGGATCTGGTGGAAGTGGACAACTTGCTCGGCACGGTGGAGCGCATTGGGCCACGGGCTACCGTCTTGCGCACCCTGGATCGCATCTTTGTGATCGTGCCCAACTCCCGCTTTACCGAATCAAAGGTGGTGAACTGGAGCTACCGGGATCCCCGCTGTCGCATCC
This sequence comes from Thermostichus sp. OS-CIW-26, assembly GCF_054058395.1. Lineage (NCBI taxonomy): Bacteria > Bacillati > Cyanobacteriota > Cyanophyceae > Thermostichales > Thermostichaceae > Thermostichus > Thermostichus sp. OS-CIW-26. The sequence goes on from NZ_JBSSAG010000045.1 coordinate 15,200, forward strand.
ACATTCCGGTCGGCGTGGCCTACGGCTCCGATACCGCCTTGGTTACCGAAGCTCTGCTCAGCGCAGCCAAAGAAAATGCTCGGGTGTTGAGCAGCCCTGCCCCCCAAGTCTGGCTCAAGTCCTTTGGCCCTTCTGCACTTAACTTTGAGCTGCTGGTGTGGATCAACCGTCCTCAAGATCAGTTTGTCTTGATCAGCGAGCTAAACTTCCTAATCGAGGCTGAGTTTCGGCGACGTGGGATCCGCATCCCCTTCCCGCAACAAGATATTCATATCCGCAGCCTAGAGGGATTTGCCCCCCTCAGTCAAAATGGCGGATCCCCTTCTTTGCCCGATACCGACTCCATTCACTCTGCCCTCAAAGAAGCGGCTCAATCGCCGGAAGACCAAAATGGTGTTTCCTAAGCTATTGCCTGCCATTGACACCCTATCGACACCATGTTGCAGCGGTTAGATGAGGTACTGGGAAGCTTTGGCAGCCATCCCCGTTGGGCTGAACTGAAGCAAATGCAAACCCTGCGGCAGCTCTGGCCCGAACTCGTCGGAGAGGCCGTAGCCGCCCAAACCTATCCTCTCAGCCTGCGCCGACAGGTGCTGCAGGTGGCCACCTCTACCCCGGCCTGGGCACAAAACTTAACCTTGCAACGCCAGATCATTCTCAGGAAACTCAACAGCCGGCTACAATCTCCCCTCAGCGATATCCGCTTCAGCTCTGGTGCCTGGCACAAGGGATCCAGCCAAGCCACCCCCCACCCTGATGCGGAGCTGACCAGCAAGTTTTGTGGCGCTCCCCGCCTAGCAGACCAAGATGGACAACGCCCTGGATCCTGTCGCAGCCCCAATCCAAAACAGCCCACCTCCGACCCGAAAGTGGCTTTCGAGCGCTGGGCCAGAGTGGTGAAGCAACAACAAACCCAGGAGAACCTGTTCCCTTGCCCCGCCTGCCGCTGTCCTACCCCTGCCGCCGAATTGGAGCGTTGGTTTGTCTGCGGGTTCTGCCATCGACAATCCTTGCGCCCGCCCAGCTAACTCAGGAAACTCGAATTACGGTTGCTTCAAATGGCAATCAAACGATTCGTCAGGTCGATCCCCAACTTCTTTCTTCCTCTGAGAGAGGTTGTGGATGGTTACGTCAGCGGCAAGGAGCGCTTGGGAAGCGTCTCAACCCAGTTTGAAATGCAACTGCGAACCCTTAATCGTTCATAGCCCGATAGGTGGCTACTGAAGACGGCGATACACGGTTTAAATAGCGGAAGATCCAATACTTAAAAAGTGTATCCAGAAAAACCGGAAAAGTAGCAATAAAGCCGTAGATAAAATCGCGATTCTCCGGTACCCCCAAATGGGCAGCCAAATTACCCAGCAGCACCTCCCAACCGTGGGGAGAGTGATAACCGACAAACACATCGGTAAAAAGAATGATAATGAAAGCCTTGGCACTGTCGCTGAGGCCGTAGATCAGACGATCCAAAAAAGACTTGAGGACTTCGATTTCCTCACGCCCAACAAAGATAAGCCAGCCAAACACCAGCAGCGAAAGCAAATCAGCAAGGATATTCTTCAAGCCTTCCGAGTTCCTACGGCTATATTTTTTCAGCAGTTCCTCTGCCTTCATGGACAGTTGATCTGCTGATTCCAGATCCCACTCTGGAGATTGATGGTGCAAAGCTCGCTCAAATTCTATTCTTTCCTTGAAAAACTCGAACTCTGTCAGGGCTTTTTCTTGAAATTCGTGACTCAGAGCCACAATGGCAGGCTCCCGTTGTTGCAAGTGATCTACCAATGGCCCAAACAGAAAGTTTTTCGAGAGGATCTGGGTGAGCAGAGGCAAAATGGCCAACAACAACAGAAAACGAATCGATACCAGTGTGCGAGTGCGAGCCTCGCGATACTCCTGGATCAGTTCCTCCTCGGCCTGGGAACTCAGCTCACGGCGGATTTGGCTGGCTGTGCGCAGAATAGAACGGGGCAGAATCGCAGCTTTGGAAGCGACCGGGGCAGCGCCATTGCCGGAGCCTGCCTTGACAGAGACATCAGGAGAACTGGGTTGGGTTGAGGTAGGTTGTTCTGGCCGTTCGAGAGGCTCAGGTGAAGTGGAAATTGAAGCAGAGATGGGCTGGGATTTTCTGGTCGGGCGTTTGTATCGAGAAGTCACCTGATCGATAAACTGCAGTTTCTCCAAAATGGAAAGATCTCGTCTTTGGCAACCATTCTCGGAGTTTTCGCTGCTGCTTTCAGAAACATTGGCCTCAGCGGCATGGAGTTGTTGAGCTTTATCTTGGGCAGAAGTAGGGCCGCTGCCATTTTGCTCGGGATCCGGCAGGCGAGAAAAGGCGCTGCTGGCTCTGAACTCTGCCAAACGCAGATCGATCTGGCGCAGCTGCCGGCGCAGTTGAATCTGAAAGTAGCGGCTGACATTCTGGCCGTGTTGCCCATTGCTGCCAATGGACCCTCCCTGGAAGTATTGATCCTCAATGGCTTTAATGCGCAGGGCAGCCTCATAAGCTTGGTCGAGGGAGCGCAGGGGGGTATTCGAGATCCATTGGCCCAGCCTGCTCAATACGGATTCTCCCATTGCTCGTTCCCGTGGCACTCCCCATGGGGGCCGATCCACACATTACAGTGATCCGATTGACTAATTATTGTAACGAGTCCTGTTATTGTAACGAGTCCTGGGTGCCTAGGCGGGAATCCCAACGGTGGAGAAGTACTTGCAGAGACTGGCCCTGCCTCGACAGAAGTACAGACCGGCACCTTTGGGTCAGAGCAAACTTCAGTATCCCTTAAAGCGCTTGAGGGCAAAGCCACAGATCTGCAGCAGCCGCAGCCCCTCTCGCACATGGTGAATGTTGGAGCGACCATAGGTTCTGGGGAAATAGCGCACGGGGATATCCAGGATCTTCAGGGTGCGCTTGGCGGATCCCAGCAACAGGTCAAAATCTCCAAACGGGTCGAAATCCCCCCACTCTTGGCACAGCTTGGCAATCTGCTGGTAATCCTCCCGCCACAGGGCCTTGGTGCCACAGAGGGAATCTTTGATGCGGATGCCGAGAATGTAGGAGAGGAGAGCGGCAAAAAAACGATTGGCCCATTGGTTTAGCCGAGGCATTGCCTCTGGTTTCAGGGGATAGATAAGGCGACAACCATTGGCAAAATCACATCGCCCGGAAGCCACAGCCCGGAAAAACTTGGGCAGGTCCTCTGCCTGTACGGTCAAATCGGCGTCGAGGATGATCAACACATCCCCTGTAGCGGCGGCTAGCCCCTTGCGCACCGCATCCCCCTTGCCCTTGCCCTCCTGCCGTAGAGCCCGGATATTGCGGATCCCTTGGTATTCCGCCTGTACCCGCTGGATCTCGGCCCAAGTCCCGTCGCTGGAATGCCCCTCCACAAAAATGATCTCGGTGCGGGATCCCATCTCGGGCAAATGTTCCACGCAGCGGCGGATGTTGCCCGCTTCATTCCGAGCCGGAATCACCACGGTGCAGGAAGGCTGCTGCTCAGGGGGGGGATCCCAAGCCGGGTCGGGTTGCAGGCGAGCGATCGTGTACTCTGTCAGGCAGAGGGCGTTGATCCCGGGCAATGGGGCAATCACCCGGTTGATCACGGTGGAAAGGAGTGGGATCCGCCGCGGCAACAACAGCCGCTTGCCCTGCTGAATGACCTCGTATCCTGCCAAGTGCAGCAGGTTGGCCACATCGGCTGCCGATAACCAGTTGGCTGCCGGCAGAGGCATCCGTTGCTTCAGAGCGGTTGCCAAGCCCAGAATCGGCTCCCAGAGCGGGTTGTGGTGGGAGAGGATCAGGCGGGTGCTTGGGGTACAGAAGCGGCGCAACTGCTGGAGAACCTGCTGGATGTCGGCCAGGTAGCCCAGGGTATTGACGAGCAAGATCACATCAAAAGGCTCCGCCAAGACGGGATCCCCTTTGTCCAGCGTGTGGGCATCTTGCACCCGGAAATGGAGATGGGGAAACTCTGCCTGAGCTTGGGCAACAATGTCCGCATCCCGGTCGATCCCCACCCCGAAGCTGGGCTGCAAGGCATTGAGCAGGGATCCCGTGCCGGAACCAATCTCCAAGATGCGCAAACCGGCAGGGACAAAAAAGCGATGCAGCCGCTCCAGATCCTCGTGGTAGTAGCGGTTTTTTTGCCGCCAGTAATACAAGGGGTGGGTCAACGCTGGCAAGGGATCCCTAGGGTATCGCTGGATAGTCTTCGATCATAAGGTGTGATCGTTTGCAACAACGGCTTCAAGCACCTTAGATCTCAATCTGTTGGTCACCCAACCCAGCTGGATCCCCGACAACAGGGGCGAAGCCCTCCAGCGATTGCGTACCGCAGCCACATCTTGCCACCCCAGTCTCTCCCCACCCAGCGATAGCAGTACAGGGAAAAGGGAAGCATTGGCGGGCAAGTGCCAACGAGCGGGGATCTCAGCGACGACGCACTTTATCCCTTTGGCTGACAAAGATGATGGCACCAAAGAGAGCCCCCAGCACAACTGCACCAGCCACCAAGCTCCAGAGGAAGTTAGCAAGTGAGGGAGTCATAAAAGCGTTTCCTCCTCGTGCAAATAACCATTGCCCAACGGCTTTTCGATTATACCGAGCCCTGTCACCCTTCCAAAGCCTGCCTTTGTCCCTGCCGGGCGCTGTCATTTGGTAGTTTGGTATTCCAGGGGCACCTCCTCTAGGGTTTGGCTCTTGCCGGCAAAGGGGTTATCCGGCGTTAAGAACAGCATACAGTGACATTCCTTTCGCTCCCGCATGGGTACACAGGGGCAATTCCAATAGCCTGCTTTTGCTTCTGCCTCTTTGTCTTCATAAAAACGACAGGGACACAGCGGGGCGCCCAATTGCTCTTTGTGCAGAGCCAAGCCTTCGATCACCGCCGTCGTAATTGATGGATCCGAGCAGAAAAAGGTCTCGGAGCGTTTGGCGTAGGTTTCTGCGAAATGCCGCATCAACTCAAAGCTCTTCTGTGAGGACTTTTTGTAACCACGACTTTCCATGACGATTCCCAAAAGTGGAACTAACCGGCTGTTGCTAGCAATGGGGTTCACAGCTTTTTCCGACGACGCCTCCCGAAGCCAGTACAGACGTGTAGGGGGCCGGGATTCTATTAACTCCACAGATAACTCCACAGACCTCCCACAACGTCGAGAAAAGCTGTATCTCGCTCTTCGTTGTACAGCAGACCTCTAGGCAGGACAAAAGATTATGCCCTTGCTGTTACACAAGGCAACATCTAGGGGCCGTAGCAAGAGCCAGCCTTGGCGTACTCTACAGAATACCTTGACATCCTCCCCGGCCTGAAGGCCGGAGATTCCTACCACGCTACGCATGGATGGCTCCTTGCGCAGTCGTCTCGGCGGGTTCCTGCTTCCGAC
>NZ_JBSSAG010000046.1:0-19970 GCF_054058395.1 Thermostichus sp. OS-CIW-26
TCTCGTTTTGACAAATTGGCCAGGAACTTCTTGAGTTTTCTCTATCTCGTCAGTGCTCTCTTTTGGCTCAAATGAAAGATCAACACAACCTAGTTTGGAATGACTATGATTTGTAATTTTTTACAGAAAGAGGCGTTTTTCAAAAGCTGAGCTGGCACTTGTTCTCTCGTTTTAACAAGTTGGCCAGAAACTTCTTAAGCTTTCTCTACTCTGTAGGCACGCTCTTCTGGATCCAGCTGATCCAGCTAGACCAGGGCATGGGGTAAGACTACTCCAAGATCCTATTCTCCCTCGGGGGGTGCTGCCGCCTCAGAATCCAAAATGGCCCCTGCTCCGTAAGAGTCAATATCGATGGCCTGGGATCCACCGGCAGCCAACAGAGCCATCAGGGATCCCAACTGCCACCACACCAAGCCTGCCGTGCTCAACACTAGGATCCCACCGACGCAGGCGGCCAAGGCCATAGACAGGCCAAACACGTTCAGACACGCGGCCACAAACCCAGAGGTAAACAGGCAGCAGAGACTGTAGGTGAGGATCACCCCAGGAGTGCGGTAGCGAATTTGCGCTTGGCTATCCCGGTTGAGCTGCCAAAGGGCCACCTGGTATTCCAAATTGTCCTTGAAAATGATGCCAAAGATAACAGCAAAAAAGCTGAATAAGGCGATGGCAGAGTAAATGGGGGGATTGACGAAGGGATCAGAAAGGGATTCCATAGGGCTGACCTCGGTTTGGGATCCAAGTCCTTAGCTTAACACTTCTTAGCATCACAGAAGATGTCTAGCAGGTCAATGTCAACAACACAACCGATAACGCCAGACCCAGTTGGGGCATGATGAGAACTGGTCGGGTATCACCTCATCTGCAAAAGGGCTGTAATGTAAACTACCCGACCCTGACTACTTCGCAGTACAGGGCAGGCTTTCGGTAGCCCTGCAGTTGGCAAGCCAACCACGAACCTCTAGGCTGGTTTACAGCAGCCCCCAAAAGCGCAATCACATTCGCACCATTCAAATCCGCATCCCCTTCCCATCCACAGTGTCCACACTTAAACTTCTTTCCACTGCGGTAGGATTGCGCAGGGTCGGGATGAATGTGCAAACACCGGTGGCAGGTCTGCGACGTGTAGGCAGGCGGAACAAGAATCAAAGCAACCCCTGCACGCAGAGCCTTGTACTCCAAAAATTGACGGAGTTGATAAAACGCCCAACTGTTGGCCCTGCGCCGTTCGGCTTTGCTGCGTGGCTGTTGATTGACTCTTTTCCGAATCCCTGTCAAGTCTTCCAGAGCAAGAGCGCTGTTGGTAGCTTTTGCCCTAGAGACAATAGCTTTGGAGATGCGATGATTGACCCACGTTTGAAAGCGTCTCTCCTTGCCAGACAGCCGTTGCAACAGTTGACGGCATCTGCGCCGCGAACTGCGGGTGCCCTTACTGGCTTTGCGTTGGAGTGCCGCCCTCAGCTTGGAGTAGTGGTCTCGGATTCGGTTCAACTGCTGTCCATTCCAGTTGTCCCCCTCTGACGTATGGGCAATATCCGTCCTCCCCAAGTCCACCCCCAGCACTCTACCCGTGCGTTGCGGTGGGGATGGCTCCGCTTCCACACAGATTTGAATGGAGTAGGAGCCGTCTTTACGCTTGACCAGGGTGGCAGATTTGGGATTGGAGCCCGCCAGCCGTTCTCTCTGGTAGCGGCCAATCGCCAGCTCAAAGCGCTCCCGACCCTCCACCGTGGTCAGCGACACCGTCCAGTCTTTCTCGCGAAACGAAAAGATACGGGCATCGTAGGTCGCAAAGCCTCTCTTGAACGCTTTGACCGGACGGTTTTTCTGTCGGGCAACTTTACGGGCACCGGCCAGCCGTCTGCAGACTTGCTGAGCCAAGTTACTGGACAAGCCAAACCGAGCGCGAATCTGGTAATAGCAAAGGGACTGGAGTTTGACTGCGTTGACTACTTTTTCTGGTGTGTTTTGGTTGACCCAGTTCAAGGCCTGCACAAAGGCATCCATTGTCGCATCCAACTTTGCGGCTTGCGACTGGGACACCTTGAGCTTGCAGGAGACGGTCAGGACTTGGGTCATGGTTCTATCGTAACTTCCGCATTCCTCCCGACACTGACCCTACGGGTACAGTGCGGGGCTCCTGCGATTTCTAGCTGAGATGGGGGCTAAGAGCAGTAGGATGTTCGACAAGGGGCTGTAGCTCAGATGGATAGAGCAAGCGCCTCCTAAGCGCTAGGTCGGCGGTTCAAGTCCGCCCAGTCCCGCTTCCTCAAGCCGCCAGACTCCTGGCTGGGCAGGTCAACGATAGAGGTTGCAGGAGTTGTGTAGGTTGTAGCCGGAGACCAAAACCTCTTGCTGGCGATCCCCAAGGCCGATGTCACAGCGCAGGGGATCCCCACCAGCAGCTGTGTAGGTGTGAGACTCCGTCATCCAACGCATGCCAGCTGGGCCAGGAGTGGGAGGAACAACTTCGGGGAGACGATAGTTGGGGGCTTGCCAGGGATCTTGCAGATAACGATCCCCGTGGATCCCTCCGAATTGAATATCGGCGTAGCTGGAAGGATAATCCGTAAAATCCATGCGGAAGATTTCCGAAGCACGGCCAACGGTCGCCAAAGCTGTTTGGGCTTCAGCAACTCTGGAACGGCGAATGTGGTTAAGCAGGTTGGGAATGGCCACCGCGCAGAGAGTACCGACAATCACAATGACCACCAGCAACTCGATCAATGTCATGCCACGAGGAGCCGCAGTGGCCAGACGAAAGAGGATTCTCCGGAGATACACTTCATGAGGGGAAAACCGACTCATAGCAGTTCCAGTCCCGCTTCGGGAGAAATCAGGCACTTAGCTAAACCCAAAGGAGCTTGCTCCAGTATTCCAGCCTTTCCTTGGTTTCAGGTTACCCTTTGCGGATCCAAAACTTTCCCTGTCAAATCACGCGAACTCCTGAATCCAAAACCTCACTGGCTATCAACTGTGGGTAAGTTTTTTATAAACTGGCCTCAAGTTTTAAGCTCAGATAAAGCTGGGTTCACTGTGAACTATTTTCGCGGTTGTCTGTGGGGTGACACTGCCAGTTGCTACTGCCCCAAACTTTTATGTGTTACCCATTTTTGGAACAGCAACAGATGAATTTTTGCCTGTGGCTATCTCAATCCTATGGACGGGAATGTCAGACTTATGGTCATTTCGATTCAAACTGGGGCACTGACCCACGCCTAAAACCTTTACTTTCAGAGCGGCGGGAGCTTTGGCAGGATGAGTACGTCGTTCTCAGCCCCCTGTTGGGATGGGGCAATACCCCGATTAGCCCAAGATGTCTATACAGCGGCGAATCAATACCTCGCTCATGCGTTGGCGGTAAAGGGCGCTGGCCCGAAAATCCGCGATCCAGCCGTGGGCTTGCTCTGCCAAAAGTTGGGGAAGGTGTTCTGGATTGGGCCGGGATCCCAGCCGCACCAGTTGTGGGGGTGAAAGGGCAGCATTGAGTCCGAAGCGATAATCGCCTGAGTCGGGATCGCGCGATCCAGCGACGATCACCAAGGCGGGATCCGTTTGGGTGATGCCGAGCCGCTGAAAGGTGCTGGGGCTGCGCAGGCGTTGGGCCGGGATCCAGATGGATCGCAAGGCTTCCCCCGGCTGCAGCAGAGTTTGTTGGGGGCCGGTTTGAAAGTCCTGAGCGGGGATGTGGCGCAGGGATCCCTGCAGATCGATCAGCGTGTAGGTGGCCTCAAGAGCGATCAACACGGGTGCTACGACACCGACACTCAGGGCCAGGCAGAGATTTCCCCCTATCGTTGCCAAGTGGGCCACCTTAAAAGAGGCCAAAGACGCCATTCTCTCGCACAGGGCGCGGATCCCTGGCCAATGGGGTGGCCAATCGTATTGCAACAGTTGCTGGAAGGTACAGGTTGCCCCCAGTTTTAGCCCTTCTGCGCTGATTTCCAGCTCGTTCCAGCCCAGAGGATGCAAATCGACCAGTCCCCGCAGGTGGGGTTGCGGCTGGGAGAAGAGCCAAGTCCCCCCGGCCAGCCAGTTCCAGCCGGGATCCCAGGCGGTCAAGTCCTCAAGCTGTCGGGGACGAATGTAAGTGTGCAGATGGTGCAGATCCATCGGTTCTCTCAGGCAGGGATCCAGACTGCAGGCTTCAGGGGGCTAGAGAGCTTCCTGAAAGCATTGGGCGAGGGCCTGGCACAGCTCAGGGACAACATCAGCAGGCCAAAAACCTTCTCCGCGCCGGCCTTGATGCAATTGCACATAGAGACCCCAGGCGGTGGCGCTGCCGCTGGCTATCAGGGTCAAAGCAGGGAAAGTCTGCTCCAGCGTAATGCTCTCCTCCGCCATCAGTTGGGAGGCGATGGCCTCCATATCCTGCTGCAGGCGCTGCACCCCCTGCACAAACGCTTGCCACTCCTCCTGAGTGAGCTCCAGCGCCCAGGTTTCTCCCCCCACCAGGGCAACAAAAGGGGAACGGGTGGGATCCCAGCCCAGCCTCCAGCCGGATCCCTTGTGCAAAGAGGGACGGCGTCCCGCCGTGGCGATTGGGAACCCGTCGTCGGGAACAGACAGGCAAGGAAAAGCATCCATGGTGCTGATACATTTACGCTGAACACTGCTGAACATCACTGTTCAACTATGCAGCGATAGCATTCTGTTTGTTTCCATTCGCGTTAGCGGGACGGAGTCCAAACAGAATGGCGGTATCCCGCAAAGCTTTGAGTAGAATACCCAAAGCGCAGTTTCCGTGTCGTCTTACTACCAATTTTCTGCTTTGCTTTGGCTACCATGTTGGCAGACTCGAAAGTAAACAGAAAGATCAACTGGTAGTAATCCGTACTGAACATATTATACATTATTTTCAGTATAGTTGAGCTTATTATTGACTAGAGTCATGCTCCCCACCGCTAACGCAACCGCTGCAGGTAGGCCAAAAAAGATGGGGGTAAAATCGACAGGGTGTGTTTTAGGATAAAGCGGCCATGGCCAGTTGTCAGGCTCTCACTGCCAAACCCCGTCGGTTTTTAGGGGCTCCGTCCCGCTGGCGCAAACAGAGCACCCTCATTTCCGGCTTGGGCCTGTTGCTGACGGCCTTGGCGCTCCATGCCGCCGACGCGACCGGCGTTGGCGAAGAGACCTTTGCCACGGCGGCCACCCCCGAAAACCCAATCCTGCATATAGGCATTGTGCAACGCTTTGGCCGTTCTGAGACGGATCAAGTGGAGCTGGCGGCGCCGACGGGATCCCTTCTCACCCTGGAATTCCCTCAAGCAGACGGCAGCACCCAGACCCAGCGAACGCCTCGGGTCAGCATCGGCATTGTCAATCGCGCCCTGACCACCCCGGAAACCGTATACCGTCTAATCCTCAGCAGCCACAAAAGTTTTGAGAGTGCCGAGGCCAACGCCAACCATTGGCAGTCTCTGGGCATCAGCACCGAGATCGCCCAGCCGCAAGAATGGCAGGTGTGGGCCAGCCGCGCCTACACCCCGCAACAACTGATCCAGATTCAGCAGTATGCCCAGAAGGAAGGGATCCCCCATGTGCGGCTCGAGGTGCAGGAGCGACGCGAACGGGCGGAGCTAAGCTGGGTTCATGAACACTTTCGCTACCACCGCACCCGCCTCAGGGTGACCTCCGATGCTGGCTATCTGCGGGTGAACGACCGCCACTACGCCGGCTCTATTACCATTCAGCCCAACGCCTACGGCAGCTACACCGTAGTCAACGCCGTGCCCCTGGAAACCTATTTGCGGGGGGTGGTGCCCCATGAGGTGGGGTCGGGGGCTCCCTTTGCCGCCATGGCTGCCCAGGCGATCCTGGCGCGCACCTACGCCCTCAAGAACCTCCACCGCTTTCAGGTTGACGACTATCAGCTCTGTGCCAATACCCACTGCCAGGTTTACAAGGGATTGACCGGAACCCACCCGCGGGCTGACGAGGCCATTCGCCAGACCAGCGGCCTGGTGCTCACCTACAACGGCGAGCTGGTGGATGCCGTTTATTCTTCCACCAACGGTGGCGTCTCGGCGGCCTTTGAAGACGTTTGGGACGGGGATCCGCGCCCCTACCTACGCCCGCAAGCGGATATTGCCCATCGTGCTCCGCAGGGCGAGGAGCGCCATCAACCGGGTAAGCCCCTGGATTTGCGGCAGGAGAGCAGCTTCCAGGCGTTTTTGGCCCAGCGAGAGGGCTTCAACGAAGCAGGAGTATCCCGCCTATTCCGCTGGGAGTTCTCCCTATCTTTGGAGGAGCTGAACACTCAGTTGCGGGCCGGCCAAGACTACATAGGGATCCCGATGCCCACCTGGAGCAGCATCGCGGGGATGCAGATCCTGGAGCGCTCCGCCAGTGGCCGGGTGCAGGTGATGCAATTGGACTTGCAGACGGCAGAAGGGATCCGCTCGATTCTTTTGCGCAAGGATCAGGTACGCTTGGCTTTTCCTCGCCTGTACAGCACCCTGTTTCGGATAGAGCCTCTGAAACAAGGGGAGCGATTGGCAGGCTATCGCTTCATCGGTGGCGGCTTTGGCCATGGGGTGGGCCTGAGCCAGTATGGCTCCTATACCCTGGCTCGGCAGGGGTTTAACGCGGCACAAATCCTCGCTTTCTACTACCCCGGCACCACCTTGGCCCCGCTGGGATCCCTATCCTTGCAGTTGCCTGCCGCCTCAGCAGCCTACTCTATCCGCTAGAGGTTGGGTGAAAGTTATGGCCGTTCGCGACAGCGGGACAGAGCCTTTAGAAGAGCATGACTCTAGTCAATAGTAAGCTCAACTATACTGAAAATAATGTATAATATGTTCAGTACGGATTACTACCAGTTGATCTTTCTGTTTACTTTCGAGTCTGCCAACATGGTAGCCAAAGCAAAGCAGAAAATTGGTAGTAAGACGACACGGAAACTGCGCTTTGGGTATTCTACTCAAAGCTTTGCGGGATACCGCCATTCTGGTTGGAAACAAACAGAATGCTATCGCTGCATAGTTGAACAGTGATGTTCAGCAGTGTTCAGCGTAAATGTATCAGCGCCGGACATCCCTATTCTCCTTCAGACGGGAGGGATCCCTCCCCTGAGGGACGGGGATCCATTGGCGACGGCGGGACAGAGTCCTCCGCTGCTGCAGCAGAAGGGGAATCGGCGCCCGGTCGTGTCAGCAGTGGGGAACTGTCTGCGATCCCGGTTGCCCCGCCGGGGTTTAAGTCGGGGTTTGTGGGGCTGATCGGGCGGCCCAATGTGGGCAAGTCCACCCTACTCAACGCCCTGGTGGGACAAAAGATTGCCATCACCTCTCCCGTGGCCCAGACCACCCGCAACCGCCTGCAGGGGATCCTCTCCCTACCCCAAGCCCAGATCATCTGGGTGGATACCCCTGGCATCCACAAACCCCACCACCGCCTGGGGGAAATCTTGGTACACAACGCCCAGGCAGCCATTGCCGCTGTGGACGTGATCCTCTTCGTGGTGGATGGATCGGTGCCGGCAGGACGCGGGGATGCTTTTATTGCCGAGCGGATCCCTGCTGCTTCCCCCTGCCTGATCGTCTGCAACAAAGCGGATCTGCTTCCTCGGGATGCTGCCGTGCGCCAAGCTCACCAGGAGAGCTACCAAGCCCTGCGCCCCGGCGCTCCTGTCGTTTGGGTGTCTGCCTTGGATCCCAGCAGTTTGACACCCCTGATCCAAGCCACCATCGATCTGCTGCCCACCGGCCCCTACTACTACCCGCCGGATCTGGTGACGGATCAGCCGGAGCGGTTCATCATGGCGGAGCTGATCCGAGAACAGGTGCTGCTGCAGACCCGCGAGGAAGTGCCCCATTCCGTGGCCGTGACCATCGACCAGGTGGAAGAAACCCCCAACGTCACCCGCATCCTGGCCACCCTCTATGTAGAGCGGGACTCCCAAAAGGGGATCCTCATCGGCAAAGGAGGGGAAAGGCTCAAGCAGATCGGCCAGGCAGCCCGCCTGCAGATTCAAAAGCTGATCCTGGGCAAGGTGTACCTGGAGCTGTTTGTCAAGGTGCGGCCCCACTGGCGGCGCTCTGAGCACCTTCTGCGCGACTTGGGCTATAGCGCTACGTCCCCCTAGCGGAAAGAAGCCATTTGCGTCAGCAGGACGGAGTTCTTATGCCCCCCTCTCCCTTTGTGGGTAGGAGACTGGGGTATTCGCGCGAGCAGCACAGCGTGCTTGGGGGGAATGCTTCAAAAATGCCTTAAAAATGCCTTGGATCTGCTTGGAATAGATGCCGGATGGGATCCCTGCGTTAGCTTGGATAGCAAAGCCTCTGGAGTCCCACAGCAGTTTTTCTTATCGCTGCTTTGCCCCATGACCGCTTTCTATCCCGCTACGGTTCAACCGGGCGCCCGCACCCTGCCTGGCCACTACTATGTTTCTTCCAGCCGCTTTGAGGCGGAGATTGAGCAGATTTTTTATCGGCAGTGGTTCTGCGTGGGGCGCAGTGCCGATCTGGCCCAACCCGGAGACTTTTTGCAGGTGCAGGTGCTCAGAGAAAGCCTGATCCTGGTACGGGATCCCAAGGGGCAAGCCCATGCCTTCTTCAACCACTGTCGCCATCGAGGAACCCGACTCTGCAGCGAGCTCCAAGGCCATTTTGCCGATGGGATCCCTTGCCCCTACCACGCCTGGCGCTATGGGCTGGATGGACAATTGTTGGCGGCTCCCCAGATGCACGAGGTGGAAGACTTTCGCCGTGAAGATTATCCCCTCCACTCCGCTGCCTTGGCAGAATGGGAAGGCTTCGTCTGGGTCAACCTCAGCCGCAATCCTCAGCCCTTCGATGAGGTTTTTGCCCCATTGCAAGGTCGTTTCCGAGAGTGGAACCTGTCCGCTCTGCGGCGAGGCCATCGTATTGAATACCACGTTCAAGCCAATTGGAAATTGCTGTTTGAAAACTACTCTGAGTGCTACCACTGCCCGCTCATTCACCCAGAATTGGCCCGCCTTTCGCCGGCTCGCAGTGGTCGCAACGACTTGATGGAAGGCCCCTTTTTGGGCGGCTACATGTTGCTCAACCCAGATGTGACCAGCCTAAACATGAGTGGCCAACGCAGCTTGCCCCTGATCTCCACCGTGCGAGGCGAGAACCAACGGCGGGCCTACTACTACACCCTTATGCCCAATCTATTCTTGAGCCTGCAGCCGGACTATGTCATGACCCACACTCTGTGGCCCCAGGGATCCGACCGGACGCGGGTTGTCTGCGATTGGCTGTTTGAGCCGGAGACCTTGGCGCTGGATGGTTTTGATCCCAGCGAGGTGGTGGAATTGTGGGATCGCACCAATCGACAGGATTGGCACCTGTGCGAGCTCACCCAGCAAGGGGTGGGATCCCGTGCCTATGAAGCAGGGCCTCTTTCCCACGCAGAAGGGTTGCTGCAAGCCTTTGGGCGGGAATACCGCCGGCAGATGCAGGAGCATGACTCTAGTCAATGATACGCTGGACTATACTGAAAATAATGTACAGTATGTTCAGTATGGCTGCTTGGTATGGCTAGGTATGTGAAACCGAGAGAGGCGGCGGATTATTTCGGGGTGTGTCTCCACACTTTGAGGCGATGGGAACAGAAGGGCTGGATCCATGCAGTACGTACACCATCCGGTAGGGCAAGAAGGTATGACCTCGACAGCTACATCAAAGCGCCAAAAAAGATCAAACGAGTCGTTTTGTACGCCCGAGTCAGCAGTCGAGGGCAGAAACCAGACTTGGAAAGACAGATTGCAAGACTGGTTAACCTCTATCCTGGAGCCGAAGTGGTCGGAGAGGTTGGCGGCGGTCTCAACTTCAAAAGACCAAAGTTCCTTGCCTTATTGGAACGAGTCCGTGCGGGAGATGTCGGAACAATTGTGGTCGCTCACCGGGATCGACTCTGCCGGTTTGGATTTGAGTTCGTTGAGTGGTACTGCCGTCAATACGGGTGCGAAGTCTTGGTTCTCGATGACGATCACCTTTCTCCCCAACAGGAACTGGTTGAGGATATCCTCACCATCCTGCACTGCTTCAGCAGTCGGCTCTACGGACTCAGGAAATATCGGGCTGCAATCGAGAAAGATACGGATTTATCCGGAGCCAGCGCTGGCTAAAGTTTGGAAGCGGTGGCAAGCGGCGTGCCGGTACTGCTACAACCAAGCGATTGCCTATCAGCGCCAGCATGGTGCTCCAAGAACGGCCAGAAAGCTGCGGGACATCATCCTGCGCTCCGACCTGCCCGGGTGGATAAAGGACGCCCCCTGCCACATCAAGCAGAACGCGGTCGTCGAGGCGTGGTTGGCGTTTCGCCGAAGCAAAGACGCGAGGTTTCGCAGTGTGCGGGACAGGTCGCATACGCTGCAATTCAACGCCGGCAACTTTCGCAATGGGACGTGGTATCCGAAACTCACCCGAGGTTTGGCGTTCCGTGCATCCGAGGAGATGCCCAGAGAATGGGCACGTGGAACTGAGCTAATGCGGGTGAAAGACAGATGGTATGCCATCTTTCCTGAGCCTGTGAACGAGCAGTGTTCGTTAGCAAGGGGGGTGATCTCACTTGACCCTGGGGTAAGAAGTTTCTTTACAGGGTTTGATGGAGCAGGCTTTGTAGATATTGCCAAGGGGGACTTTGGTAGAATCACTCGGCTGTGCTACCACCTAGACGATCTGCAATCTAGGCTGAGCAAAGCGCCGAGGCCCAAGCGTAGGCGAATGCGGCAAGCGGCGTTTCGTCTGCGGGAGAGAATCAGGAACTTGGTGGACGAGTGCCATCGCAAGGTAGCGGCGTTCCTAACGGATAACTACCGATTGATATTCCTCCCCACTTTCGAGTCAGCCAAGATGGTTGCCAAGGCAGGGAGGAAGTTTGGTAGCAAGACGGCAAGGGCGATGCTCACCTGGGCGCACTACCGGTTCAAGCAGTTCCTGAGGTTCCAAGCCAAAAAGAAAAACGTGGTCGTCGTGGAAGTATCGGAAGCGTACACCAGCAAAACCTGTACCAAGTGCGGGCACATCCACACGAAGTTAGGTGGTGCGAAAGTGTTCACATGCCCCAAGTGCAACCATAGGCTACCACGAGATTGGCAAGGCGCTCTGGGTGTTATGCTCAGGGCTTTGCGGGATACCGCCTTTCTGTTCGGAAACGGGCAGAATGCTATCGCTTCACCGTTGAGCAGTAGTGCTCAGCAGTGTTCAGCGTAAATGTATCAGTTGGAAGGACAAAGCTGCTAAAAAAGTGTTAGGGACAGAGGGTTTTTGTTGATTGAGTTGCCGTTGGCGTTGTTAGGACGAAGTTCTTTGTAAGGTGCTTTGGGCTGAGGTTAACCACAATGTTGCGACTGTACGGGATCCCAACCTCCGGAAATTGCTACAAAGTGGAATTGCTCCTCAAGCAATTGGGGATCCCCTATGAGACGGTTGAAGTCAACTCCAGGGCCGGAGAAAACCGCCGCCCCGAGTACCTGGCCAAAAACCCCCTGGGCCAGATCCCGGCTTTGGAACTGGAAGATGGAACGGTCTTGGCCGAGTCCGCCGCGATCTTGGTCTACCTGGCAGAAGACACCCCCCTCTACGGCCAAAACAAGTTGGAACGGGCCGAGATTTTGAAGTGGTTGCTTTTTGAACAAACCCGCATTGCCCGCTACATCGCCACCACTCGCTTCTGGGTGCGGGCCGGCCAAGCAGAGGCCCATGCTGACGTGATCGCCCAGAACTTGAAATCTGGAACAGAGGCGCTGGAGATCATGGAAGGCCACCTGCAGGGGAAGGTGTTTTTTGTGGGCAACCGCTACACCATCGCCGATCTCGCCCTTTTCACATACACCCATGTGGCGGAGCAGGGTGGGTTTGACCTTAAGCCCTTTCCCCAGATCCGAGCCTGGTGTCAGCGGGTGAAAGAAACCGACCGGTTCTTCCCCCTACCCGGAGCCTAGAACGCCTTCCGCTAGTTGCTGGCTCCCTCCATGCCCTCTAGCAACTGGCCCAGATACCAAATCTCGACCTCGCTGGCCACATCTCCCTCAGCCAAGAAGGGCGTGCCATCTTGAAAGTTGAGCGGCCCCTTGAAGAGCTGAATGCTGCCATTCCCCAAGCCAGCAATAAACTCCTCCAGCTTGGCCTTGTCTTCCGGCTTCAGGGCTTCTCCCATAACGAACCCTGCCGAAGACGTGTCCGGGTTGTTGATGTCTGACCAGTCGATGGGCGGACGCAGGAATTGGCTCTCGAAGGTGCCCGCGCGAGCTGCCTCGATCAATTGCTTGTATCCTGGCCCCCAGTTGTAGTAGGAAACCCCCAGGCAAATTTCGGGCGCGAAGTTGCAACCGCTGGCCAGGCCGTAGTGGGTGTAGCGCACTCGCTTTCCGGCCTCAGCAGCCCGCTTGCCTTGTACCGCCGCCTCCGGCGTATCCAACCCCGACATCACCACATCAAAGCCGCCGTTGTAAAAGTCATCGGCAACCTTGCTTGGATCCAAAGTGACCCCTGGAATGTTGAACCAGAAGCCAATCCAGGTCACCCGGAACTGCAACTCTTCAGGACGATCTCGGTAAGTTTCCCAGCAGTATTTGGCCCCCAAGTAAGCAGCAGCAGCGTAACGGCGGGTTTCGTCGTTGATCAGAGGCCCCAACAGGCCAATTTTGCCGGTTTCGGATCCCAGAGCCGCGGCACATCCGGCCACCATGCGCATCGCTTCCATCTGGGGCATGATGTTGGCCAAGTTGGGCAGATCGATGTAATTTTTCCCCTCCTTCCAGGCCATGTCCCCAGAAGCATGGATAACTGCGATCTCAGGATGCTTGCGGGCCGTTTCAATCGCATCGTCTTTGTGGTCATCAGAAGTAAAGATGATAACCTTGGCACCTCGGGCGATCATGTCATCCGCCACCTGGGAGGCGCGCACATTGGGCCGATCCGCCGGGTTCACCTTGTCCAGGTAATCAAACTCGACACCGGGCAACTTGGCCTTGACGTATTCGCTGCCCTCCACATGCGCCTGGCTCCAGCCGCCATCCTGCATCGGCCCCACCAGCACCATGCCCACTTTGAAGGTCTCCTGCGCCGTTGTGGGGGTGGATCCCAGTAGAGCGGCGACTGCCAGGCCAATAGCCCAGCCTCTCGAGGGAGAAAAAGCGCGGGTAAGATTCCAGTTCACAGGCAGCTCCAACAGAACAGGGATCCAAAGCCGGAAGACTACATCCATCATCGGGATCCCGCTGCAGATCGCTGTATCTGAGAATACAAAAAGGCGCTTGGCAAACGACGTGGAAGCCAGCAGGGGCTCAGGGAGAAATTTATCGTTCCTTCAGTTCCCGCTGAATCTCCCGCTGGGTTTGCCGCTCTTTGATGGCTTGTCGCTTGTCGTGGAGCTTTTTGCCGCGGGCCACGCCCAGATGGGCTTTGATCCAGCCGCGGTTGAGCACCAGCTTGAGGGGAACCACGGTCAGGCCCTTTTGTTCCACCAAGCCCCGTAGGCGGTCGATCTCGCGGCGGTGCAGCAGCAACTTGCGGCGGCGGGTAGGGTCGTGGTTAAACACTTTGCCGGCGGTGTCATGGGGGGAGATGTGCAGATTGTGCAGCCATGCTTCCCCATCCCGAAAGAGGGCAAAAGCGTCTTGCAGGTTGGCTTTGCCCGCTCGTATCGATTTCACCTCTGTGCCGGTCAGTTGGATCCCGGCCTCATAGGTCTCCAAGATGTCGTACTCGAAGCGGGCGCGACGGTTGTCAACCAGGGTTTTGACGTTGGGATCCACAGCCATAGGCTTTCAGTAGACCAGAGGGCCTAACGAGAGGTCAGGGATCTCTCCAATTTTCGCACCGCCCGCCCAACCAAGCGCTCGGATTTGCCGCGCCAGAGAAAGCGAATGGGGGTACCGGTAAAGTCCAGGTTTTGCCGGAAGTGCTTTTCCAGGAAGCGGCGGTAGTTATCCTTAAACAAATCGGGATCGTTGACAAACAGAACAAAGGTGGGGGGCCGATCCGCCACCTGGGTGCCGTAGTAAATTCTGCCCTGCTTGCCCTGGCGGTTGGTGGGGGGCGATTGCCAGGCAAGAGCATCCTGGAGCACTTCGTTGACCACAGCGGTGGGAACCCGTTTGCGGTGGGCGGCCACCACGGTATTCACCTGCTCAAAGATTTTGTGGGTGCGTTGCCCGGTGAGGGCGCTGACAAACAGGAGCGGCGCCCATTCGATAAAGTAAAGCCTGTCGCGAATTTCGCGGGTAAAGTCGTTGATAGTATAGGTGTCTTTGTTTTCTACCGCATCCCACTTGTTGACCACGATGACACAGGCGCGGCCCTCTTCTTCGATGCGCCCGGCCAGCCTCTGATCCTGTTCGGTAACCCCCTCCAAAGCATCGATCACCAGCAGCACCGCATCCGAGCGCTGGATGGCCTTGAAGGCCCGGTTGATGCTGAAGAACTCAATGCCGTACTCCACGCGTTTTTTTTTGCGGATGCCGGCGGTATCGATGAGGCGATAGGGCTGCCCTTCCCAGGTGACCACGGTGTCGATGGCATCACGGGTGGTGCCGGAAATGGGGCTAACGATGGCCCGATCGGATCCTACCAGGCGGTTGAGCAGGCTGGATTTGCCGACGTTGGGCCGTCCCACAATCGAGACGGCGATGGGATCTGGCTCGCCTGCGGCTTCTGCGGTCACTTCGGGCAAGTGAGCCAGCACCGCCTCCAACAGCTCGGCTACCCCATTGCCATGGATGCCGGAACAGGGGATCGGATCCCCCAGCCCCAGCTCCCAAAAGGCTGCTGCCTGAGCCAGGCCCATCTGCCCCGACTCGCACTTGTTCACAGCCACCACCACCGGTAGGGGTTGTTTGCGCAGCCAATCGGCCACTTCTACATCGGCGGGTGTCAGTCCCTCTCGGCCATCCACCACGAAGATCACGGCCTGCGCCTCGGCCATGGCTGCCATCGCTTGCTGGCGAATGTGGGGCAGAAATTCGCTGTCGTCGCCAAAAACCAGGCCGCCGGTGTCCACCACCCGCAAGCGGCGCCCGTTCCACTCCACCTCCTGGTACAGGCGATCCCGGGTCACGCCGGGCTCATCGTGCACAATGGCCGAACGCACCCCCGCCATGCGGTTGACGAGGGTAGATTTGCCCACGTTGGGGCGACCCACAATGGCCACAAGAGGTAGGGGCACTGTTGGCTCGTCGATAACTTGGGATATCTATCCTAGCTGTTCGGGATCCCGGATGCCCAAAGCCGCCAATCTCGATCATTGCTTTGGATGCAGGTCTGGCGGTAAGTTAGGTACCTATCCTCCCATCAGGCACCGGCTGTGCCCCTTCCCCATTCTTGCCATGAACCGCGCTCTCGTTCCCGCCCAGCGGCTGAACAAGCTGCCCGCCTATGTCTTCGCCCGCTTGGATGAGCTGAAGGCCCGCGCCCGCCAGCAGGGGTTGGATTTGATCGATCTGGGCATGGGCAATCCCGATGGCCCCACCCCACAGCCGGTGGTGGAGGCGGCGCAGGCGGCCATTGCGGATCCCGCCCACCACGGCTACCCGCCCTTTGAGGGCACGGCCAGCTTCCGCCAGGCGATCACGGATTGGTACTGGCGCCGCTACGGGGTGGAGCTGGATCCCAATGGAGAGGCGCTGCCTTTGCTGGGATCCAAAGAGGGGCTGACCCACCTGGCTCTGGCCTATGTGGATCCCGGAGATCTGGTGTTGGTGCCCAGCCCTGCCTATCCAGCCCATTTTCGCGGCCCCATGATTGCTGGCGGGCAGATCTACCCGATGATGCTGCGCCCCCAGAAGGGGTGGTTGATCGATCTGCAAGAAATACCGCCGGAAGTGGCTCAGCAAGCGCGGGTGCTCTACTTTAACTACCCCAACAACCCGACGGCGGCAGTTGCGCCCCGCTCTTTTTTTGAGGAGGTGGTGGAGTTTGCCCGCCGCTACGATCTCATCCTGGTGCACGACCTGTGCTATGCCGAGCTGGCTTTTGACGGCTACCGGCCCACCAGCCTGCTGCAGATCCCAGGCGCCAAGGACTTGGCAGTGGAGTTCCACACCCTCTCCAAAACCTACAACATGGCCGGCTGGCGGGTGGGATTTGTGGTGGGCAATCGCCAGATCATCCAGAGCTTGCGCACCCTAAAAACCAATCTCGACTACGGCATTTTTGCCGCCATCCAAAAGGCCGCCGAAACCGCCCTGCGACTGCCGGATAGCTACCTGGAGCAGGTACAAGAGCGCTACCGCCGCCGGCGCGACTATCTGATCGGCCGCCTAGCGGAGTTGGGCTGGCGGATCGAGCCGCCACGGGCGACGATGTATCTCTGGATCCCTACCCCTCGCACTGCTGATGGCACCCCCGAGGGATCAACAGAGTTTGCCCTACGGGTTTTAGAGTACACCGGGGTGGTGGTGACTCCCGGCAGCGCTTTTGGAGAGGGAGGAGAGGGCTACGTGCGGATTAGCCTAATTGCCGATTGCGAGCGCATAGGTCAGGCTATCGATCGCTGGGCGGAAGCTGGGATCCGCTACTGCTGAGCCTCAGTCTTGCGGGAGTTGGTACTGCTCCACAATCCGCCGGGCAAAGGGGGGCACGTGCTGCTCCAACTTCTGGGGATAGTGGCGGCGCACGTAGAGGTAGTTGCGGGTGAAGTGGGAATCGATGGAGAAGCGGGCATATTCCAAACCGCGCGGCCCAAAGCGCTGGATTGCCGCCCCCAAGAGGCGAGCCAGCCACATTGGCAAACTCAGGGCTTGGTCGTAGGCAGGGATCCCCTGCTGCACTGCCGCCCTCCGGGATCCCTGCGAGATCACCGGTTGGGTTTCCAGCTCCTCCCAGACTAAGTCCAACAGCTCTTGCCCCCGCTGATTGCGCACCAGCAGCCACTGCCAGCCCAAGGGGGATCCCATGTAGCCCACCACCAGATCTGCCAGAGCATTCACATAGTCAAAACAACTGAGGCAGGAGGGGGCAAACACGTCCTTGAGTTCTTTGGTCTTGAGGCCGAAGAAGGGCACCTTTTCCACCGAGCCATCTTCGTGTTTGAAGTGGATGTGGAAGTCTTGCATAAACTCGTAGTGCACCACCGTCTGTGGGGAGCGGCTGGTGGTTTCTAGAAACTTTTGCAGCCCGGCACGGCTGACATTGTCCACACAGGGCGTGCCCAACACGTACAGCTTCTCCAGACCCAGTTTTTTTTCCACCGCCCGCAAAGCCTGAATTTGGCAGCCCACCCCGATCACCAATAGGCGCTTGAGGCCGCTTTGCTCCACCTGCTCCAACACAGACAAGTTGGGAGAAAGAGTTGGCTTGTTAACTCGCGCCGCCCAGACCGCTTCGGGGGTACGGGCCAGGATGGGCCGTGGCTGAAAGCGATCCCGCTCATCCGCCTGCACGCACACCACCCCTTCCACCAAGCCAGTGGTGAGGGCCTTCATGCCAATGCTGCTGACAATGCCCGTCCACTGGGCCCCCGGGATCGGATCCCGCTTGCGGGCCGTAAACATTGCCTCGTAGACACCGAAGTAATCGGTATCAG
This sequence comes from Thermostichus sp. OS-CIW-26, assembly GCF_054058395.1. Lineage (NCBI taxonomy): Bacteria > Bacillati > Cyanobacteriota > Cyanophyceae > Thermostichales > Thermostichaceae > Thermostichus > Thermostichus sp. OS-CIW-26. The sequence continues at coordinate 17,500 of NZ_JBSSAG010000046.1, forward strand.
TGACGGCAAGGGATCCTGAGCGCAGCGATTCCCGGGATCGCCCGTGGGTCTGTTCTTCCAACTGGGTCAGTTGCTGGTCCAAGAAGGCACAGGCTTCTTTGACGTGGGCCACGTAGCGGGTATCGCAGAGGCCGCACTGGCTGCACAGCTCTTTGGCCGGATAGTGGCCGGAACGGATGGGCCGGGCTGGACGTGGTGAACGGGATCCCATGATCTCTGCTTACTGGGTCTTTCGAGGCTTCCGATTTGATCTCTTCCTTGAAGATGCAGGCACCCTTTTCAGTTTGCGGCCAAAACGGCAGACGGTGGCAAAAAGCTTCAAGGGATCCCTGGCCAAGGAGGGCAAAATCCCAGAGCCTCTATGAATCGCTGTAGCGTTCTTCTGCCCAGGGTTCACCGCGCATGTGGTAGCCGTTGCGCTCCCAAAAGCCCGGCTGATCTTGGGGGAGAAACTCCAGGCCGCCGATCCACTTGGCACTTTTCCAGGCGTACAGGTGAGGGATCAAAGTGCGCACCGGCCCACCGTGATCTACCGGGAGCGGCTGGCCTTCCAGGGTGTGAACCAGGTAGTTTTCGGGGCGGATGAACTCCTCCAGAGTCAGGTTGGTGGTGTAGCCGCCATAACAGTGTTGCATCACCGCCTTGGCCTCAGGAGCAATGGATACCAACTGCAACCCATCCGGGATCCACACCCCTGTCCAGTTGACATCCTCCATCTCCTTTCGGTACAACGCAAAGACTGGAGACACGGCACAGCTTGCCCACTGCTGTCGCCCCCATCCAGCCCCACCACTTGGCCGGTGTACTCCGTCATCGAAGGCTTGGTACTGCGCTGGAGTGGCCTTGAGGAGTTTGGCATCTCCGACCAGCGTGGGTGTATCTTATCGCAGGTCTAACAGGGCAAAAGCCGTCCTGGAAGGGCGGGGCTTTGGACCTAGCTTTTGGTAAAGGTATGGGCTCTAGGGTGGAATCTTGTCCGTGACGGGCCTGTAGGATCGGGTCAACCGGGAACGAGGACTGGCGCTGCTTCAGGATCGGGGAGAATGGATCCCTGTTGGAGCCTGTGAATGGCTGCCGGGGATAGGGGAGAAGAGCCCGGAAGGAACTCCGTCCCGCTAACCCAAGCGGGTGAGGTTGATAAGGCCGACTCGTGGAACTGAGTTGAGCAATTTTGGGGTGCAGAGCGTGTTGTCGATGAACCTATGGAGTGCAGGGCTGTTGGGCCTTACCTTCAGCTCACCTGGAGAATTTGTCTTCCGCTTTCCCCCCGGCACCCCGCTGGTGGGAGGGCTGGGCCTACGCTGGTATGGCCTATTGATGGCAGTGGCCGTGTTGGTCGGCTTGATCTTGACCAAAGCGTTGGCAGAATCTCGTCATCTAGAGAAAGAGCCTGGCAAAGCCAGTGAACGAGTGGAGCTACTGGCCCTATGGTTGGTAATATCTGGGTTTCTGGGCGCCCGCCTCTACTACGTCCTCACCCACTGGTCAGAGTTCCAAGACAACCCCCTCTCGGCCTTTGCCATTTGGCAGGGGGGTCTCATCATCCACGGTGGGGTGTTGGCCGGCGCGCTTGCCCTTTACCTCTATTGCCGCACCACCGGGATCAACGGCTGGAAGTACGCCGATGTGCTCACGCCGGGGTTGATTTTGGGCCAAGCCATCGGGCGCTGGGGCAACTTTTTCAACTCTGAGGCCTACGGTGCCCCTATTCCTCCCGACAGCCCTTGGCCGCTGCGGGTGTACATTCCTCCCCAAGCCCGCGAGCCGGAATACAGCCAATTTGAGTTTTTTCACCCCATCTTTTTTTACGAAAGCGTCCTCGACCTGCTTCTATTTGCCCTCTTGATGGGAATGTTCTGGCGCTTTCCCAAACTCAAAGATGGCACTTGGGTTTGGACCTATGTTGTCGGCTATAGCCTGATCCGCATCCCCTACGAAATCTTGCGCGTGTCGGCGGTGGCCTATCTGCCGGGAACTGCCATCAAGGCTGCCTACGTGGCCAGCGCCTTGGGCCTAGTGCTTGGGATCGGCATGCTGATCTACATGTACCGGCTGCGCTATGATCCCGACCTAGAACGATTAGCAGCTTGGTTGGCCGAGCAGGCAGGGCTGGAGCTGGAAACAGCTTCAGACCTTGTGCAGCGGGCTTGGGCCATCCAGCAACAACACCGCCGCGCCGACCTGTTGGATCGTGTTACCCTAGCCATGCCCCACTTTCCCAGCGCCCTTGCCCCCCACCTCTCTCTGGCTCGACGGGAGCTGCTGATGCGGCAACTGTTCTGCCGTCTGGAAGGGCGGGATCCCACTGAGGAAGGGCTGGCCCAAGCAAGCTAGCGCCGGGGCCTCAGGCTAGGTCAGGTTATACCCAAACTACCCCCTCAGCTAGAAATCGCAGGAGCCCCGCACTGTACCCGTAGGGTCAGTGCCGGGAGGAATGCGCTTTGATGAAGTACAATGAACTTATGAGCCAA
>NZ_JBSSAG010000047.1:0-18252 GCF_054058395.1 Thermostichus sp. OS-CIW-26
CGTAAACCAGCCTAGAGGTTCGGGCCTGTTTTGTTCTCTGGTAGAGCAGAACAGGCTCAGGGCTACTGAAAGCCCGCTCCGTACCGCTTAGCGGTCGGAGCCGGGTAGTTTACGTCTTTAGACTTTGCAACCACTTTTCCAGAGCGCGGATGGGAGTCCGATCTCGGTAGACGCGCTCCTGGCGCCTCTTCACCTGTTGGCCCATTTGCTCTCGCCACTCTGGATCCAAGCCCAACTGACTGGCAATCTGGACGTATTCATCGAGGGTGTGGGCGATGGTATCCAGGATCCCCATCTGCTGCAGGATGGCGTAGGTGTGGCGGCCCCGCAGCAGGGATCCGGGCAAGGTGACGATGGGCAGGCCGTGGGGCAGGGCTTCCAGGGTGGTGTTGCCCCCTGACCAGCCGAGGCTATCCAGGTAAATATCCCCCAGGGCGTTGTAGGCGGCATATTCTGCAGGCGAGAGTTCCGGTAGGAGCACCACATACTCTTCGGCAGCTAGGTCATAGGCCTGAAAGGCTCGTCGCAGCCGCTGCCAAAAGCGCTCGCGGATCCCTTGGGAGAGGCGGCCCCGCAAAAATAGAAATTGACACTTCCCCACTTTCCGGGCGATGCGAGGGAACACCTCGTCGTACTGAGGTAAGTACTTGAATAGGGATTGGGCGCAGAGGTAAAGCACCCTGTCGGGATCCACCCCCCAAGCTTGCCAGTCCACAGGGGCGGGGTCAACTTCTAGGGGAATATAGTAGGTGCCGATGCCAGGCAGGGGCAGGAGCTGCTCAGTGTAATGGCCGGCCCCGTCCGGCGGCTCCATCAGCTCGCTGCTGAGGAAAACGTCTATTGTCGGCAGGCCAGAAGTTTGCGGGTGGCCCCAGGCCATCGCCTGTACCGGCGCCAAGCGGAGGGCGGCCAGTTGGGCACAGACCGGGTCAATGCCCACTTCCGGGTAGAGGAGCACATCCAGCTGTGCCTGATACATTTACGCTGAACACTGCTGAACATCACTGTTCAACTATGCAGCGATAGCATTCTGTTTGTTTCCAACCAGAATGGCGGTATCCCGCAAAGCTTTGAGTAGAATACCCAAAGCGCAGTTTCCGTGTCGTCTTACTACCAATTTTCTGCTTTGCTTTGGCTACCATGTTGGCAGACTCGAAAGTAAACAGAAAGATCAACTGGTAGTAATCCATACTGAACATATTATACATTATTTTCAGTATAGTTGAGCTTATTATTGACTAGAGTCATGCTCTCGAATAGCCGCTTGCCATTCTTCTATGCTGCGGGATCCGGCCACAAAGTGCTCAAAACGAGGGGGCAGGGAGCACGTGACCTCATCTTGGATGACCGAGGTGTGGAAGCCGTAGAGGGCCACTTGAGCACGATCCAGGGCTTCTACCCAGCCGCGAGTCAGGATCTTCCAAACGGAGTGATCCCGAAACAGGCCGGAGACAATGCCCACCCGCACTCGGCCAGGATGTCGCTGCCAGAGGACGGAGGGCTGGGGATAGCGGGCCGCCATCACGTCCCTCACCAAGGATCCGTAGAGCTGCTGCAGATCGCGGTCGTTCTGGCCTTGGTAGGGCAAAAAGAAGGGTTGGACGGAGCCGATCCCGGCAGCTGCTCGCTCCAGGGTTTCGGGATCCCGCGGCAGGTGTTCCCAGCGGCCCTTCACCTGTTGTAGGGCTTGGCGGTAGCGCTCCCGAGCCACGGAAACTTGGTCTGCCGAGGCGTACAGCAAGGGCAACTGGCTAACACACCAGCCCAGGGCCGCGGCCAAGTCGGCGGGATCCGCTTGCCAGAGTTGGTAGAACAGCTCCGCCGCTTCCTCCTCCCGGCCACAATCCCGCAGCAGGATGGCCAGGGTGTAGGCGGCATCGGCAAAGTCCGGCTGCAGCTCCAGGGCCTGTCCCAAGGGGACAAGGGCCGCCTCCAAATCCCCCTGCTGCCGCAGCACCAGCCCCAGCTGGTACAAAACTTCCGCGTCCGGCCCCCCCTGCTCTGGGGCCAGTTGCAGGTGAGTTTTCGCCTCCGCCAGCTGCCCCGCCTGCTTGAGAACAATTCCCAAATTAAAGTGGGCGTCGGGAAACCAGGGCTGGTGGGCAAGGGCCTGCCGGATCAGGGCAATCGCGTCGTCCAGGGATCCCTGTTGCTGCCGACAGACCCCCAAGAGGTGCAGTGCCTCGGGGTGGGTGGGCTGGGCTTGCAGCACCTGCTGGTAAAGTGAGACAGCCTGTGGCCATTGCCCTGCCTGGTGATGGCGAACGGCTTGGGCCAACAGACGCTGCAGGTGCTCTCCTCTGTCCTTTCCAGCTCTGCCTAGGCCAAAGCCTTTCCCCGGTCCAGACACAGTGAGCTCCTCTCGCCGGCGGATCCTGGGCCTCTACCCCATCAGCCGTTGGGGAAATTGAGAAAGCCCGCCAAGGCCGGAGCAATCGGCAACAGGGTCATGACCATCAAAAAGAGGGCCAGCAATGCCAAAGCATCCCGCTGACCGTCGGTTTCAGTAATCTCATCCTGCGGTGGACGCTCTGGCTCGCGGGCGATGAACAGGATCAGCAGCGCCCAGTAGAGGGCCAAGACGTTGCTAAAGGAAGCGACCGCCAGGGCAATGAGGGTGATGAAGGTGGCGCGGGCCGCCGTCTTCCGCCCGTACACCGCCTGCACAATGCGACCCCCGTCCAGCTGCCCTGCCGGCAGCAGGCTCAAGGCGGTGATTGCCAGGCCAATCCAGCCCACGGCAACAAAAGGATGAATGGGAACCAGCTCCGCCTGCAACTGGGATCCCAGCACCAGCCGCGCTAGGGTGCCTACCAGGATGGAGCTGCGGAAGATCTCCGTGGGCACATACAGACCCTCGGAGCCGGAGAGCTTCAGGCCAGCCAAGAGCACCAGCAGCGACAGGATCCCGCTCGCTGCCGGGCCGGCAAAGGCAATGTCGAAGAGGGCCTTGCGGCTGGGCACCGGCGATTGGATGCGGTTTAGGGATCCCAGCGTGCCAATGCCCAAGCTGGGGATAACAAAGGCAGGGCTGAGGCGCACCCCGTACTTGCCCGCCATCCAGCGGTGTCCGGTCTCATGCACCAGCAAGATGGCGAAGATCCCGGCCGCCACCGGCAGGGCTTCCACCCAGCGCCCCGGCGCATCCAACAGCCGGAAGCCCAAGAGATTGGCTCCCACCTCCAACGTGGCGACGAAGCTGAAGACCAGCAACGCCCCCGCCAGGATCTGCGCCCCCACGGAAGCGCGGTAATTGACGATGGGATCCGGCAAGACCACCACCGCCGGCTTTTCCGCCGGATCCTCCACCAAAAAGAGCTGGTAGCGACTGCCCACCTGCTCTTTGAGCTTCTCCACCAGCAGGGGTACCACCACCTCCGCCTCCTGGCGCAGGTTGCCCTTAAAAATCGCCCCTTCCCCATAGGGGACGGTCTCGGTGACGAAAAAGGTATCGAGGCCGAAAATAGACTGAATGGCCTGCAGATCCTCAGCCGAGATCCGCTGCAGAACCGCAGGCGCTTCCAAAGGCGCCTCCCCTGCCGAAGGGGCTTCCCCCTGCTCTTCCAGACGAGCCAACTGCTCGCGACGGGCCTGCAGCTCCTGCTGGGCCAACTGGCGGGTCTTGCGCCCCACGGCAATGTAAAGCCCTGTAAAGACCAACAGCAACACCAGGAAGCCTGCAAAATTGAGGTAGATCCCCAGCAGCAGCAGCCCCAGGAAAACCACCCACGGCAACAAGAGCAGGGATCCCTGTAACCACACCCAAACGGCTAAGGATCCCCGCCGACGGGCTCTCCAGAAGCCCCAACCCAAAAAGGCCAGCGTTCCCAGCAAAAAGAGCGGCGTAATCTCAGCGGCAATGTTCATGGCTGACCTATGAGGCTGTACGGGTACCAAGCTGAGGGCAAGACGGCTCAAGCAGAAACAGCCGTTCCTTCAAAACGGGGCTCCGGCTGCTCCCACAGGTAGAAGCCAGCTTTCCGAGGTTTCAGGAGGAACAGCCGCAAAAACTGATAGAAGTTATCCAAGTAGAGGGGCAGCTTGCGCAAACCCTTGAAGGGGCCGGATCCCCGGGCAATCTCCCTCAGCTTAGCGTTGTTGGCCACACACTTCTGCAGCCGCCGCACAAACTCAGGGTTTTCCACATCCAACACCACCGGAAACACCTTGGCCGCCTCGCGGTTGGTCTTGTAGATTACCTCCATGTCATAAGTATGGGGATCCAGCCCGATGAGGCGGTAGAAATCGGGGCGCTCTCCCACATCGTTGAGGTACATAGTGGCGAACACCGACAGCAAGAAGAAACGGCACCACAGCTTGGCCACCCATCCCTTGAGCAGCCGCGGCTGGCTTAGGAGCATGAGCGCAAAGAAATCGCCGTGGCGGTTCTCGTCCTGGCACCAGTTCTTGAAGAAGTTGAAGATGGGGTAAACGCGATCCTCGGGGTGGGCCTCCAGGTGGCGGTAGATGAGAATGTAGCGCCAGTAGCCAATCTTCTCCGAGAGATAGGTGGCATAGAAGATGAAGCGCGGCGCGAAATAGGTGTAAGACTTGTGCTTAGTGAGAAAGCTCAGGTCGAAGGCCATGTTGAAGTCGCCCATGGCGCGGTTCAGAAAGCCGGCATGGCGGGCCTCATCGCGGCTCATCAGGGCAAAGCACTCGGCCAAAACGGGGTTGGTCTCTTTTAGCTTGCGCGACAGCTCCTTGTAGAGGAGAAAACCGGAGAACTCGGCTGTACAGGAGCGCTCCAAGAACTCCACAAACAACCGGCGCGCCTGCGGATCCAGGCGGCTTTCCCAGTCTTGGTTGAACTCCTCACCCCGGACGAAGTGATGGCGGTTGTAGTCGGCGCGAAACTCCTGCAGGATGGCCCGGAAATCGGCCTCTCGATCCCCTAAGCCCATTTTGCCGATGGCCTCGAAATCGGTGGTGTAGAAGCGCGGCGTCAGGATGGTCTCGGTGGGCACTCGCGCTTGAGTTTGAGCAGCTTGCAAACTGGGACTCATAGTGATTTAAAGCGGATGAAAAGGCCAGGTATACTCTCGCAGTTTACCAGCCTCTCTGGCCGTCGTGGGGATAAGAAGTGTTACCGGTAGGCTCTGAGAGATCCTTAAGACTCCACTGCCAGCGGCTGGGATCGCAAGGGATCCGTCAGCTCGCTGCCCTCCTCCGAAGGCGGGATCACCTGCCAAAACAGAGGCAAATAGGATTCCCAATTTTGCAGAATGCGCTCCGCTTTGGGGGAATGGGTGCGGCGATAGTGCTCTTGGATCAGGCTCTTCAGTTGTGCCTCTGCTGCTGCTGTCTGCACCCGCTGAATGCGCACGATCTCCCCGTTGACCTTGGCGGGGAAGTTGCCCTCCTCATCCAGCACATAGGCCAGGCCGCCGGTCATCCCCGCTCCCAGGTTGCGGCCCACCCGCCCCAGCACCACCACCACCCCACCGGTCATGTACTCGCAGCAGTGGTCGCCGGATCCCTCGATCACCGCCTGCGCTCCCGAGTTGCGCACCGCAAAGCGTTCCCCCGCCTGGCCGTTGGCAAACAGGGATCCGCCCGTGGCCCCGTACAAACAGGTGTTGCCCAGGATTACATTTTCCGCCGGATCGCGGGGCGCCTCAGGGGGAGCCAGGATGACGATCTCGCCGCCACACATGCTCTTGCCCACGTAGTCATTCGCTTCTCCTGTCAGGGTCAGGCGCATCCCCGCCAGTGTAAAAGCGCCAAAGCTCTGGCCGGCGCTGCCGACAAAGCGCAGATCCAACTGCCCCCCCTGTTGGGCGAAGCCGGTATCTCCGTACAAGCGGGCCAAGGTTCCGGCAATGCGCCCGCCTACGCAGCGGTCGGTGTTGGCGATAGGGATCTCCACCGTGGCCGTGCCGCAGGTTTCCACCGCCTTCTGCACCTCCGGCTGAGCCAGGATCTGCTCATCCAGCACCGGGCCGTTGGAATGCACCGGCTCATGCTCCAACCAGTCGGGCAGGGTGTTGGGATCAAAACCGGGGGGAGTTCGCAGCAGACACTCCAAGTTCAAGGATTGGGTCTTCTGCAGAACGGCATCGGCCCGCGGACAGAGCAGATCCACTCGTCCAATCACCTCCTTCAGAGAGCGGTAGCCCAGTTGCGCTAAGACTTGGCGCACCTCCTCCGCCACAAAGGTGAAGAAGGTCACCACGTGATCTGGCGTGCCGGGGAAGCGCTTGCGCAACTCCTCCTTCTGGCTGGTCACTCCCACAGGGCAGTTGTTGGTGTGGCACACCCGCGCCATGATGCACCCCTCCGCAATCATGGCCACCGTGCCAAAGCCAAACTCTTCTGCCCCCAGCATGGCCGCCATCACCACTTCCCAACCCGTGCGAATGCCGCCATCCACCCGCAGGATGGAGCGCTGCCGTAGGCCGTTTTCCAGCAGGGTATGATGCACCTCCACCAGGCCCAACTCCCAAGGTGCCCCGGCATGTTTGATGGAGCTCAAGGGGGAAGCCCCTGTGCCCCCTTCATGGCCGGAGATTTGGATGATGTCGGCGTTGGCCTTGGCTACTCCTGCCGCCACCGTGCCGATGCCCACCTCCGCCACCAGCTTCACCGACACCTGTGCCTGGGGGTTTACCTGGTGCAAGTCGAAGATCAACTGCGCCAGATCCTCGATGGAGTAGATGTCGTGGTGGGGCGGCGGCGAGATCAAGGTCACCCCCGGCTTGGAGCGGCGCAGCTTGGCAATGTAGGGACTCACCTTTTTGCCCGGCAGTTGCCCGCCCTCGCCCGGCTTGGCCCCCTGGGCAATTTTGATCTCAATTTGCCGCGCGTTGAGCAAATACTCCGGTGTCACGCCAAAGCGGCCCGAGGCCACCTGCTTCACCGCCGAGCTGGCGTTGTCCCCCATGCGCAGTCCCTTCAGGTGGGGAAAGCGGGCCGAGGTGCCATCTGGGCCTACATCGGTGATGGGGAGGTATCGTTCCGGATCTTCCCCGCCTTCACCGGAGTTGGACTTGCCGCCGATGCGGTTCATGGCAATGGCCAGGGTCTCGTGGGCCTCGCGGCTGAGGGCCCCCAAGGACATCCCACCTGTGGCAAAGCGTTTGAAAATCTCCGACACCGGTTCCACTTCCTCCAAGGGAATGGGATCCCGGTCGCTGCGGAAATCCAGCAGGTCTCGCAACGCGGTGGGGGTGCGGCTGCGCAGGTGCGCCCTGTAGATCTCATAGTGGGCAGGCTGACCCGATTCGATGGCCTTGTGCAGCAGTTTGGCCATTTCTGGACTGTTGATGTGGTATTCGCCTTTGGGCCGCGCCTGGATAAAGCCAAAGTTCTCCAGCTTTTTCGAGGTGAGTTCGGGAAAGGCCCGCTGGTGATTCACCATGCCCTCGCGGGCCAGATCCGCCAGCGTCATGCCTCCCACCCGCGACACCGTGCCGCGGAAGGCCAGATCGATCACCTCTTGGCTCAGGCCAATGGCCTCGAAAATCTGCGCTCCGTGGTAGCTGGAGAGCAGAGAAATGCCCATTTTGGAAAGAATCTTGAGCAGCCCTGCCTCAATGGCGGCGCGGTACTTCAGTTGCACCTCGGCCAGGGAAAGCTGGGGCAACTTGCCGGCAGCCATCTGGGTTTGCGTCTTGGGCTTGTGCCACCACTGCCGCACAGCTTCATAGGCCAGATAAGGACAAACGGCGCTGGCCCCGTAGCCGATCAAGCAGGCAAAGTGGTGGGTGCTCCAGCATTGGGCAGTCTCCACCACCAGGGAAGCGCGTAGGCGCAGCCCCTCCTGGATGAGGTGATGGTGGATGGCGCCCACCGCCAACAGAGGTGGGATCAGAGCCTGCTCAGCATCAAGGCCGCGATCCGAGAGGATTAAAATCTCAGCTCCCCCCCGCACTGCCTGAGCCGCCTGCTGGCAGAGGGCCCGTACCTGGACCTCCAGTCCTTCTGGGCCGGCAGCCACCGGATAGAGAATCGGGAGCGTGTGGCAGGGAAAAGGGGTATGCTGCAGAGCGGCCAGCTCCGCTTCGTTGAGCACCGGGCTGCGCAACTGCAACAGGCGGGCATGCTCAGGGCGGATCTCCAGCAGGTTGCCCTTGGATCCCAGATACACATCCAAAGACATCACCAGGCTCTCCCGCAGGGGATCGATGGCAGGGTTGGTGACCTGGGCAAAGCGCTGCTTGAAATAGTCGTAGAGGGGATGAGGCTGGGTGGACAGCACAGCCAGCGGTGCATCGTCCCCCATGCTGAAGGTGGGCTCCTTGCCCGTAGCCGCCATCTCCTCGATGATCATCTCCACATCTTCTGAGGAGTACCCGAAGGCGGTTTGGGCTTGTAACAGTTGTTCTTCCGAGAGGTGAGGGGTATTTTCAAAGCCTTGGGTGCTGAGCTGAACGCGATGGGCTTTGAGCCATTCGCCGTAGGGGTGCTGGGCTGCCACCTGGGTTTTGATCTCCCAGTTTTTGCAGATTTGCCCGCTCTGCAGATCCACCGTCAGCATCTGCCCCGGGCCTAGCCGCCCTTTTTCCAAAATGTCGGTCTCCGGCAGAGGAACCACGCCAGCTTCCGAGGCCACCACCAGCAGACCATCGCGGCTGCGAGCGTAGCGGGCTGGGCGCAGGCCATTGCGATCCAACGTGGCCCCGATGGTTTTGCCGTCGCAGAAAACCACCATCGCCGGGCCATCCCAAGGCTCCTGCAGGCCGCCGAAGAACTCGTAGAAATCCACCACTTCCGGGTGATTCTGCAGTTCTGGCTGGTTGCGATAGGCTTCCGGGATCAGCACCATCATCGCCTGCTGAGTGGAGTAGCCCGACTGAATCAACAGCTCAAACACAGCGTCCAGACCTGCTGAGTCGCTGGTGCCCGGGTCAATAATCGGCTTCAGATCCTCGACCGCTGTACCCCAGCGGGGATGGGAAAGGGTTTGTTCGCGGGCGGCCATCCAGTTGACATTGCCCAGGTAGGTGTTGATCTCGCCGTTGTGGCAGAGGTAGCGGAAAGGCTGAGCCAGCGACCAACGCGGCAGGGTATTGGTGCTGAAGCGGCGGTGGTAGGTGGCGTAGGTGGTGGTGTAGAGGGGGTTTTGCAGATCTCGATAAAACTGGCCCAGAACCGACGATTGCACCATGCCTTTGTAAACGACAACCCGGCAGGACAAAGAGGCAAAATACAGAGCATAAAAGCCAAACCGAGCCTCTACCCGCCGCCGAATGCGCCGCCGCAACAGATAGAGCTGCTGCTCTAGCTCGTCTCCTTCCAGCGTGGGATGGGTGAGGAGCATCTGCCAAATGGAGGGCATGGTCTGCCGCGCCATCGGCCCCAGGCAATTGGGATTGACCGGTACCTGCCGCCAAACCACCCGCTGCCAGTCGGTGGTGGTCAAGTACTCATCGATCACCTGCTGCACCGCCTGACACTCAGCAGGATCCTGAGGCAAAAAGACCATCCCCACCGCGCTGTGAGTGGGATCCCAAGCTCGAATTTCTTCCCTCTCTGCCTGCAACAGCGACCAGGGGATTGCCGTTGCAATGCCCGCCCCATCACCGCTCTGGCCGTCGCCGCCACAGCCACCCCGATGTTCCATACAGGTGAGGGCCTGAAGGGTTTTCTGCAAGAGGTCGTGGCTGGCTCTCCCCTGCTGATCCACCAAAAAGCCGACCCCGCAAGCATCCCGCTCTTGAAAGTGCCAGTTTTCCTGCAGGATAGGGGCCGAGACCTGAGAGGGATGGGGATTCATAGGAGTAAAAACAGTTTGGAATAAATCACGCTTTCAGAGGTGGAAAACCAGCATATCGCACTCCAATCCGACAGGAAAAGGGGGGCAGTCTCAAGTCACGGCTGGCTCTTGCCAACAAGGCAACCGTTGGGGCAATCGGCTCAGCGAAGTAAAGACAAAAAAGCTCGCCATGAACAGATTTTTCGAGTTTCTTCTGCAGCTTTCCCCGACGGACTGCGGACGATCTGAGAAAGCTAGGGCGAATGCGCCAGCTCACACCGGCTCCGCTCGCTGGCAACTGGCCCTGTGGAGAACTGCGGTAGGGAGACAGCCGTAGGGTATGTCCAGGAAGAGGGCAACCCCACAGATGTACAACAGATGTACAAAGTCAGGCGTGCAACGGTCTATCGCTGGCTGAACCTAGAAGACCTCAGGCCGACAAAAGTCAAGACCCAGAAGCCAAAGATAGACTTGGCCGCCCTGCAGCAAGACATAGGCCAGGATCCAGGAGCTCAATTGTAAGGATAGAGCTCAGAGATTCGGGTCGCGCCAGCGGGACGGAGCCCTTGCCCTATTGACTATACTGGTGGTGCTCTGGGAGCAATGATACTATTACCCTAGATTTTTCGTGTTTCTGAGTAAGCTCATGCTGACTTGCCCAAACCGTCATTCTTTTAACTTAGATACGACAAGATCCATAATGGAAAGCGGCATTATCGATGCCAGGATTGCCACAGGCAATTTATACCTGAATCTACTCAAAAGATTGTCTCAGAAGTCAATATATCCCTAGTTAATAAACTTAAGCGACTTTCCATTGCTGCTATATCTTATGTAAATGAACTACCAGAACTCTGGACAAAATTATGTTAATCACAAATCAACTTATTCTTCCCAAATCATGGAGGTCTACCCGTCAAAAGAGGTACTTTGATCCTGCGATGCGACGAGCTATTGCCATTTGTGCTAGCAGGTTGGAGCTTGAAAGCAGGACGAGCTTCCCAAACTTGTTCAGAATGATTGTTCAGAATGACTGTGTCTCCACATGGATTGGAGTCAGTGTTGCCGAGAAAAGCCATATCCTTGCTAGATTGAAGTCATGGGATCCCTGACTCTACCCGGTAGAACTGAACTTTATGACCGTCCCTCTGATTCACAGCCGTGACGTTCTAGAGAGCCGTCTCAAGGAGATTCCTGCTGAACCCGGCGTATATTTAATGCGAGATGCCACGGATCAGATCCTCTATGTAGGCAAGTCCAAGAAATTGCGCTCTCGAGTGCGATCTTATTTCCGCTTCACCGGCGACCTGTCCCCTCGCATTCAGCGCATGGTAGCTCAGGTTTGCGAGATCGAGTTTATCGTAACCGACAATGAAAGTGAAGCCCTAGCCCTAGAAGACAATCTGATTAAGACCCATCAGCCCCCTTATAATGTTCTCCTTAAGGACGATAAAAAGTATCCCTATTTGTGTATTACCTGGTCGGAGCCTTATCCCCAGCTTTACATCACCCGCCATCGTCGCCTTGATCGGAATCAAGACAAATACTATGGCCCCTACACCGATGTTGGCCTGTTGCGCCATACCCTTGGGTTGGTCAAACGAATTTTTCCCTTGCGCCAACGGCCCAAACCTCTGTACAAAGATCGCACCTGTTTGAACTACGACATTGGGCGCTGCCCCGGGGTATGCCAAGGCTTGATCAGCCCAGAAGAGTATCGCAAAACGCTGACTCAAGTGGCCATGATCTTCCAAGGCCAGACAGATGAGCTGATCCGAGAGCTGCAGGAGAAGATGATCCAGGCCGCCGAACAGGAAAATTACGAGGCAGCCGCACGATATCGGGATCAAATTCGCGGTTTGGAACAATTGGGAGAATCCCAGAAGGTCTCTTTGCCTAACTCTACCGTCAGCCGTGATGCTCTGGCCTTGGCCATGAATGATTCACGAGCCTGCATTCAATTGTTTCAGGTGCGGGCAGGCAAGTTGGTGGGGCGGCTGGGGTTTGTGGCCGAAAACCGCGGTGACGACCCAGGCCTTATCTTGCAGCGGGCTTTACAAGAGCATTATCAATACTGCGATCCGGTGGAAATTCCCTCTGAGATTTTGACCCAGTATGAATTGCCCGATCACGATTTTCTGGAGTCTTGGCTGAGTCAGAAAAAAGGCCGCAAGGTCAGCCTTGTTGCCCCCCAACGGCAGAGCAAAGCCGAGCTGATCGAGTTGGTTGAGCGGAATGCCCAACTGGAGCTAACCCGCACTCAGCGCTTGGCGGATCGGGATGCCGCGGCCTTGGAGCGCTTGGCAGAAGTCTTGGATTTGCCGGATGTGCCCCGCCGTCTAGAAGCCTACGATATTTCCCACATCCAGGGATCCGATGCTGTGGCCAGTCAGGTGGTGTTTATCGATGGCCTGCCTGCCAAACAGCACTACCGCCGCTACAAGATTCGCAACCCTGAGGTGCGCCCCGGTCACTCCGATGATTTTGCCAGCCATGCAGAAGTGGCCCGGCGTCGCTTCAGCAAAATGACCCCTGAGGATCAGCCGGATTTGGTGCTCATCGACGGGGGCAAGGGGCAGTTGTCGGCAGTCATGGCCGTCTTGGCAGATTTAGGGCTGGATCACCTGCCGGTGATTGCCTTGGCCAAACGAGAAGAAGAGATCTTTCTGCCGGGGGATCCTGTGCCCCTGCGGTTGCCGGCCCAAGATCCGGCTCGCTTGTTGTTGCAACGCCTGCGAGATGAAGCCCACCGATTTGCTCTCGCCTTTCATCGCCAGCAACGGAAAGCGCGTCAACATGCCTCTACGCTGGACGAGATCCCCGGCCTAGGCAAGTATCGGCAAAAGCTGCTGATGGAAGAATTTCGGTCGATTGCCCGCATTCAGGTGGCCTCAGAAGACCAGTTGGCTCAAGTGCCCGGCATTGGCCCGAAGATTGCCCGACAGATTTACCGCTACTTTCACCCAGAAACTCAGGCGGAATCCCCGGAGACAGCGCAGGTGGAGTAGTTGAGAATCCGCGCAGGGATCCCTGCTCCCCCAGCACTCGGTGGGGTGATATCCACAGAAGCCTGAGCACCCTTCCTCGCCCGTGATTTTACGGGGTTAGGGGGGAACTTGTAGTGCGGGAAACATCGCTCAAAGCAAAAATGATACATAATCTCAGGGTCAGGCGTTCTTAGTGCCCTGGTACTGCTTGCCAATAGGGGATCCTGATGCTGGCCGGACTCGATGTGCTCCTGGAGAATGCTCCCATCGGGATCTTTCGTGCGGATCTGCAGGGACGGTACCGGTTTGCCAATGCCAAGCTTGCCGAGATATATGGCTATACTTCCTCTGCCCATTTGATGCGCCATCTGTCGGATTTTGGCCATCATCTCTATGCTGACGCTGCCGGTCGTCGCCAGTTTTTCCAGGATTTGCTTGCAGGCAAAGTCGGCGACGGGAGAGTGGCGCAAGAGTTTTTGATCCACAGTCGCAAGGGCTTGGACTTGTGGGTGCGAGAACAAATTCAAGTCGTCCGCAATCCAGCAGGGGATCCCCTCTGTTTTGAGGGGTATGTGGAAGATATCACGGCGCGGAAGCAGGCTGAACAAGCGCTTGCAGAGAGCCAACTCCGCTACAAAAGGTTGGTTTGTGCTATCCCACAAGCCTTAATGATCTTTAGCCGAGAAGGCCAATGCCTGGAGCTGATTTCTTCCTCGGAGAATGCTTGTGTTGCCTCACTCCCAGCAGAGCACCTTCAGGGAAAAGCAGTGCAAGAGCTGTTCGGCCCTGAGGTTGGCGATCAACTGCAGAGGCTGATTGACCGTTGCTTGAGCAGCGGATCCCGGCAAACTCTAGAGTTTCCCCTAACCAACTCAGCAGGGGAGCTCCGTCACCAGCAAGTTTGCGTGGTTCCCCACGGATCAGATTGCGTGCTTGGCTGCATTCAAGATATCACCGAGCGCAAGCGGCTAGAGCTGGCCTTGTTGGAGATTCAACAGCGATTCTGGGGAATTGTGGAGTCCTGCAATTTGGGCATTTCTCTGCTGCCTCTTGAGCCAGAAGCTAGTCCGCATGGCATGAACTCAGCCCTCAAGGATATAACAGGATATTCTGCAGAGGAATTGAAGGCTTTGCCTCTGGAGGCTTGTATCACAGACTTGGCCGATGTTGAAACTCTAAAAAAACTTTGGCAGGAGTTGGTTGATGGCCGGCGCAGTCATTATGAATGGGAACATCCCTACACCCGTAAGAATGGCCAAATCATCTGGGTAAAGTCTCAGATTTATGTTGTGAGAGATGAAGAACAAAAGCCTCTATTTGCCGTTCACTTCCTGGATGATATCAGCGAGCACCGATCTGTCAAATTCGCCCTTGATAAAATCCAAAACCAGCTACAAGGGATCTTCAACTTCTGTAGCCAAGGGATTGCTCTGATGAGCTTGGATCCTGATCCCCGGTATCTCAGCCTCAACCCGGCAATGGCAGAGATTACAGGGTACAGCGAGGAAGATTGGTCAGCTCTGAAAGCGGAAGATTACACCCCCTATCCTGAAGATCGAGAACGGGGCGAGATACTCTGGAATGAATTGATTGCCGGATACGCTAGCAACTATGAATATGAAAAGGCGATCCGCCGTAAAGATGGCAGAGAGATCTGGGTTCGCCTGCAACTGTCTGTAGTGCGAAACGCTCAAAACGAGCCTCTGTTTGCCATCCAATTTCTAGAAGATATTTCCGAGCGAAAAAGGGCCGAAACTCACCTGCGAGAAAGTTTGGCCGATCTGGCCCGCAGCGAAGCACGTTACCGCGCTCTTTACGAAGCGATCCCAGATATGCTTTTGCAAGTGAATCGGCAAGGGCTAATCCTGTCCTACAAGCCCCCCAAAGGATTTGCATCGGCCTATCCCGATGACCGCTATCCTAACCAGTACATTCAGGATCTGTTTCCAGAGCATTGGAAAATCTACTTTGCTCCCTTGTTGGAGAAAGCCTTTCAAACGGGAGAAATTCAGGTTATTGAATATCCGCTTCCCAAAACTTCTCAAGACACTGCGGAAGCATTGCCGGAATATCGTGAGGCACGTCTGTTGCCCTTTGGGCCGGATGAGGCCATTGTTTTGGTGCGCGATATCACCCTGCGTAAGCGTTTGGAGCTGGCCCAGCAAACGCGAGAAGCTGAGTTAACAGCTCTGGTGCAACAGCGAACCCAGCAACTGGAACGCAGTCTGCAGTTTGAATCGATTCTGCGCCGCCTTACCCATCAGATACGGGCAACTCTGGACGAAAAGCAGATCTTGCAGACGGTTGTGAACGAGCTGGGGAAATTTTTGGGCGTTCTTTTTTGCAATGTCGGCCTTTACGATAGCCGCCGAACCTACTCCCTGATCAGCTATGAATACACGACGCTTTCGACCTCTGGGGTCGGGGCTCGGGTTTGGATGAGAGATTTTCCCCTCTTCTACGAACAGCTATGGCGAGGCTGGTGCTTTCAACTGTGCGCTCGGGATCGCCAACGGGATCCCAACACTCTGCCCCCCTATCTGACCAAGCTGGCCTGCCCCATTGCGGACGATCAGGGCATTCTTGGGGATCTGTGGCTGGCTCGGCCTCCTGAGGAGAGCATGCCTCTAACCCCCAAAACCCTGAACTTTGCTGAATTTACTGAGCTTTAGGCGGTTTGGCAAAAGTCATTGAGAGGGATATAGTAGACCAAGTTTCCCCCTGATCCTTGAGTCCACCGCAACGGTTGCCGGGAAGTGAAGGGGGAAAGCGCTCGGGGGGTATTCCTCAGGGCTTTGCGGGATACCGCCTTCCTGTTTGGACTCCGTCCCGCTGACGCGAACAGAGATAGGCAGGATGCGATCGCTTCTTTCCTGAACCATGTTCAGGAGAGTTCAGCGTGAATGTATCAGTTTTAGCGATTGGGAAATCGATTTGGCCCAGCAAATGGCGGCCCAGTGCGCGATTGCCCTGCGACAGGCCAGGCTCTACCTCAGCAGCCAGGCTCAGGTGACGGAATTGAAAAAACTCAGCCAAATTAGGGATAACTTCCTGGCCGCCGTCTCCCATGAGCTGCGCACTCCCCTTACCAGCATTAGCCTCTCGGTTCACCTGCTGAAACTGAGCCATCAAGTTTCTCCTCTCACCCCCAAGCAAATCCAGTATCTTGAGGTTCTGGAGCAGGAGTGCAAGCGAAAGATCTCCCTAATTAACGATCTTCTGGATCTACAAACTTTGTTGGGCGATAGGCTTACGCTGCCCTCTGAGAAGGTTAACTTGCCTTTCCTTTTGGCACCTCTCATCAATCGGTTCCAAGACCAGATGCGCAAGCGGCAGCAAACCCTAGAAGTTCACTGGGATCCCCACCTGCCCTATCTGCACACCCATCCTCGCCTGTTGGAACGCTTGGTCTGTGAGCTTTTGACCAATGCCCACAAATTCACGCCCGCCGGCGAACACATTGTCCTAGAGGCTGTTGCTTTAGGTTCCGACCGCTGGGAGCTGCGCTTGACCAACACGGGCACCACCATTCCCCTCGAAGAACAAGAACGCATTTTCGAGCAGTTTTATCGCATCCCCCACTCGGATCCCTGGCAGCAGGGGGGAACAGGCTTGGGATTGGCTCTGGCCCAAGCCATTGCCAGCCACTTGGGCGGCTCTTTGCAGGTGGAAAGCACTGCCCACCAAACCACGTTTATTCTTCGCTTGCCCGCAGCAGAATCTTGTTGACGATTCGGTTTGGGCCACTTATGGTGAGATTTACCATATGGGGGGCAGGGTGAAGGTAGCGCTGTTGCAGTTGAACTACACTGTCGGCGATCTAAGCGGAAATGCCGAGCGCATCCGTTCAGCGGTTGAGGCAGTGGCGGCGGCGGGAGCAGAGTTGGCCATCACCTCCGAGCTGGCGTTGCTGGGATATCCACCCCGCGATTTGTTGCTCTATCCGGCCCTGGTCGAGAGGGCAAGCCAGGTTTTGCAGCACTTGGCCAGCCGGTTACAGGCCAGCATTCCGGTAGTCGTGGGATCCGTGCAGCCCAATCCTCTGCCTGAGGGTCGGCCCCTTTACAATGCTGCTGCCTGGCTGGAGGGGGGCCAGATCCGCCATTGGTTCCAGAAGTCGCTCTTGCCCACCTACGATGTCTTCGACGAAGATCGCTATTTTGAGCCGGGATCCCAGCCCCAACCCATCGAGTACCGTGGCCGCCGCCTGGGCTTTACCATTTGTGAAGACATTTGGAACGACCGCGATTTTTGGCAGCACCGCCGCTACCACTGGGATCCGGTGGAACAGATGGCCCGCTGCGGTGCCGACCTGCTGATTAACCTCTCGGCTTCCCCCTTCAGCCTGGGCAAACAGAAGTTGCGGGTGGAGATGCTGGGATCCCTGGCCCGCAAGCACGCCCTGCCCATTCTCTACGTCAATCAAGTGGGGGGCAACGACGATCTCATCTTCGATGGGGCCAGTTGTGCCGTGGATCGCCGGGGTCGGGTTGTGGCCCAAGCGGCTGCCTTTCAGCCGGATCACCTCATCCTGGATGTGGACGAGTTGACGCAGTCTCCCAACCCAGACCAGAGCCCACCGACCGCGGGATCCCGCTGGCCGACCGAGCCGGAAGCTGAGCTGTACGAGGCGTTGGTTTTGGGCACCCGCGATTACGTCAGCAAATGTGGCTTTCGCGAGGTGGTATTGGGCCTGTCGGGAGGGATCGACTCTGCCGTCACTGCTGTGATTGCTGCTGATGCCTTGGGGCCGGAGCGGGTGCTGGGGGTGCTCATGCCCTCTCCCTATTCCAGCCCTGGCAGCCTGACCGACGCCTACCAACTGGCGCAAAACCTGGGGATCCCGACCCTGAAGCTGCCGATTCAGTCCATCATGGAGAGCTACCACCAGCTTTTGGCAGAGCCCTTTGCCGGCCTCCCCCCAGACATCACGGAAGAAAACCTGCAATCTCGCATTCGCGGCACCCTCCTCATGGCCCTTTCCAACAAGTTCGGGCGGCTGCTGCTGACCACAGGCAACAAATCAGAGCTGGCAGTGGGCTACTGCACCATCTACGGGGATATGTCCGGCGGCCTGGCGGTGATTTCCGATGTGCCCAAGACCTGGGTGTACCGCTTGGCCCGCTGGATCAACCGACAGCAGGAGCGGATCCCGCTTGCTACGCTGACCAAGCCCCCCTCGGCAGAATTGCGACCCGGCCAACAAGATAGCGACAGCTTGCCCCCCTACGATTTGCTGGACAAGATCCTGCAGCGGCACATCGAGCAGCATCAATCCGGCCCCGAGTTGGTGGCTCAAGGGTTCGATCCCGACATCGTGCAGCAGGTGCTGCGGCTGGTTCAAAAAGCCGAGTTCAAGCGACACCAAGCTCCCCCTGGGCTACGCATTACCGATCGCGCCTTCGGCACCGGCTGGCGGATGCCAATCGCCAAGCGGCAGGAAGGGATCATCTAATGGAACTAGTGGGATACCCTCACCAAATTTTCGGGCTGGAGGCCCGCACCATAGCCGCAGGCTTGGTGTCGAGAGGAAAGCCCTCCTCCATATAGGTTTGCTGGTCAAAAGTC
>NZ_JBSSAG010000048.1:0-18111 GCF_054058395.1 Thermostichus sp. OS-CIW-26
AAACAGAAAGATCAACTGGTAGTAATCCGTACTGAACATATTATACATTATTTTCAGTATAGTTGAGCTTATTATTGACTAGAGTCATGCTCTTCAAAGTTGGAAGCTGCCCAGGATGAGCCGTCCTAAGTCTTCTACGGGATCTGCTGCTAAGAAATCTGAGGGAACCGTTGCCCCTTCGCCAAACAAGTCCACCTTTGCGGCCAATCAAGAGCGAGCCAGGCAGTGGTTACAGCAGGTGCTGGCGGCTATGGGGATCCCAGCGGCGGTGCGGGTGGTGGGGGAGGTGCTGGAAATCGAGGCGTCTTCTTTGACCCCAGCTCAGAAGCGGCTGCTGTTGGCGAAAGCCCCCCCCTTGCCCTCTCCATCTTCCAGAGATTCCCCTCAAGAGGAGGATCGCTCCCCCGTGGTGCTGGATGCGTTGCAGTACCTGGCCAACACCCTTCTCAACCTGAACCAGCCGGAAGACCAGCAGCAGCCCTACATTTTGGATTTGGACGGCTATCGGCAGCGGCGTTTGCAGGAGCTGAAGGTTTTGGTTGCCGCTGCTGTGGAAAAGGTGAGGGCCACTGGCCGGGAATACGAGTTTCCCGATCTCTCGGCTGCCGAGCGTCGGCAAATTCATACTCTCTTGAATGACCCTGCCTATGCCGATCTGGAAACTTTCAGCCGTGGCAAAGAGCCTGACCGGCGCTTGGTTATCCGTCGGGCAGCTTCCCCATCTTGAGAGTGGGCAGAGGGCTGGGAACAAGTTGGCCCTCTTGCTACGGTGACGACAGGGATCCCTGCTACCCAAAACGCGTGAAGGGGGGTGCCATGCTGAGGCCAATTCGTCTATCGGATCTGCGGCAGATGCCGGATCAAACCCAAGAATTGCAGTTTAGGCAGTTTTTTTCGGGCTTTGAGAGTTTGACCCCTGTGGAGGGATCCCTGGAAGTCAGCCATCGGGGCCATTTTCTCGAAGTGAGTGCTGAAGCTCGTACCATTGTCACCCTCACCTGCCACCGCTGCCTCCAGCAGTTCAACCACCGGCTGCACCTGGAGGTTGAGGAGATCATTTTGATTCGGGATCCCGAACCTCTCCCCTTGGAGCTGGAATTGCAAGACGAAGAAGATCTGCTGGAGAGCCTGCCCCCCAATGGTGAGCTGGATGTCGAAGACTGGATGTACCAGCACCTGCATTTGGAGATGCCCCGCCAGTTGCCCTGCCGTCCCGATTGTCCGGGCATTGCGGTGGAAGCTACAGCACCAACGGCGGATCCCCGCTGGGCAGCCCTAGCTTCTCTCCTGGAAGACTCTCCCTAGCTTTTTTGATTTGCGCCCACAAGTTCTCTGGCGTTTTGCTCGACCCCACACCGTCTACGGCACCAGCGCCAGCGTGGTGGGCCTCTACCTGTTGGCGGGGTTTGTGGCTGCCGGATCCCTGCAACCGGTTCTCTCCGCACTACCCCACCTGGTCTGGGCTTGGGCAGCCTGTTTGGCGGCCAATGTCTACATCGTCGGCTTGAATCAACTGACGGATGTTGAAATCGACCGCATCAACAAGCCCCATTTGCCCTTAGCTGCTGGATCCCTGGGTTGGCGACAGGGGGTGGGGATCGTCGTGGGTTGTGGGGTGGCGTCCGTCCTGCTGGCCATGGCTGGGATCCCCTACCTGCTGCTGACGGTGCTTTTGAGCAATGGGATCGGCACGGCCTATTCGCTGCCCCCCTTGCGGTTGAAGCGTTTTCCGCTGGCAGCCTCGGCTTGCATCTACAGCGTGCGGGGTTTGATCGTCAATTTGGGCCTTTACAGCCATTTTCAGCAGGTGATGCAGGGAAGGGTCGAGCTTTCGGCTGCGATTGTTTGGCTGACGGGGTTTATGTCGATTTTTGGGCTGGTGATCGCCCTTTTCAAAGATATTCCCGACATGGAGGGGGATCGCCAGTTTGCCATTGCCACCTTCTCGCTGCGCTTTGGGCCAGAGCGGATCTCAAGGTTTTGTATCGGCATTTTGGCCTTTTGCTATCTGGGATTTATCGGGGTGGGAATCTCCTTTCTCCTTGCGGGCAACGGCCTCTGGCTGTTGGTGAGCCATGTGTTGGGGCTGGGGATCCTCTTGGGCTATGGTGTCCATCTGGATCTCAGCCGTCGGGAGGCGATTGTTGGCTATTATCAACTGATCTGGAAGTTGTTTTACTTGGAGTATTTGCTTTATCCCTGGGCCTTTTTCTCTTTTTTCTAGAGCATTTTCCTGGAGGTAACGATCTCCCCAAACTCAGACAGGAAAAAATCTAGAGATACCGCCTCATTTGCACTCGAAAGCGGCCTTTTTTCGTTTCGGCTACCTCTTCGATTTGCAGCCGACCCCGACCGCGAATGGCAATCCAATCCTGAGGGCCAACGGTGTAGCTGGCTTGGGTAATGGGCTTCCAGTTGACCCGCACTTCCCCCCGTTGGATTTCTTCCACCATTTTGCTGCGGGAGATGCCAAACCCAGCTGAGGCTACCGCATCCAGGCGCAAAGAGGCTTCCACGCTGGTGATGGATTTGACGCGGGGGGGTTGAATGTTCAACTGGCTCAGGGGGATCCGGCCTACTTTGACAGGCACTGTGCGCACCTGAGTCAGGTTTAGGGTGAGGTAGTCCACCATTTCGGGCACAACGATGGCCTGGGCGCCTGAGTCTCCCAACACAAGGATGTCTCCCACTTTCTCGCGGGCGATGCCGGACGCCAACAGGGCTCCCAGAAAATCGCGGTGGGTGGCCGGGTCGAAGAGAAAGTTGCCTTGAATCTGAATGGCGGCCAATGGGATCCCTTCTTGGTCGGGCTTGGGATCCCGGACATCCAGACCCACCTCAGAGCGGGCCAGGGCTATGCGTTGGCGTTCTGCTTGGGGGTACCCTCCCCAGGCCCCCACTTGCAGTTCGGTCAAGTTGCACAGCCGAGCTTGCACCTCTGCTATTTCCGGTGGCGAGAGGAAGTCGCTCCAGACCACTTGCCAGGTCTTGAGGGCTTGCTCTCCCAAATCCAAGACCCGTGCCAAGGTTTCTCGATGCTCTGCCCCTTGCAACAAATCGGCTCTGGGTAGCATTTGGGGTGCTTCGACCTCTGTGGTTCAGTCCCGTTTTTCCCATGCTAAGCTAGATAGCCGGAATCACGGCGGGCGTAGCCAAGCGGTTAAGGCAGAGGATTGTGGATCCTCCATTCGTGGGTTCGAGTCCCATCGTCCGCCCTTGAGGGAAATCGCGAAAATCCAGTCAGGGCAAGGGCTGCAGAGGCCAGTCCATCTATCTAGACCCTGCCCAATGAAAACAAGCAACACCCCATCTGGACGCAAAAATCGTGAAGGGAGTCGTCAAGGCAATCTGCAGCCCCTGGCTCTCCCTCTCAAAACAAACTCTGCTGTGGTCTTTCAGGTTAGGGTGAGCTTCTGGCCCCCTGCATTATTGCTCCGCAACGCCGACGCGAGCAACGTTTTGGGTGTGGGCACAGTATCCTAGTTTGAATCGAAATGACCATGACGCTCTGCTTGCGGATGGACTTACCAGGACTTTGTTCCGCTATCGCGAACACAGCTCAAGATTAGGGTTCCCACTTCGTCAATGACCCCCGTCCAATCGGCTTCGATCACCGCAGTTGCCTCCGGCATCTCGACAATTGCCGGCCCGCGCAGTTGAAACCCCACACCCATGCGCTGCCGATCGTAAACCGGCACCAGGCGCATCCTGCCCCCAAACCATGCCTCTCGCCGACCCTTGAGGGGATCCCCTGGCAAAGGGTGGGGTGCAGTCAAAGGCACGGTGGGTAGGGCCTGCACCGCCTGTAGACGCAACTGAATCACCTCCACCGGCTGGGCCAAATCCTGCCATCCATAGCGTTGTCGGTGGGCCTGGTGAAACTGTTGCTCCAGATGAGGAATCGGATCTGACAACTGCACCGGGATCTCCAACTCAAAAGACTGGCCGCGATAGCGCAAGTCCAAGCTGAAGTGCAGCGCCGGATCCTGCAGATCGGCTCTCGCCTGGCGGATCAGGGGTTCTGCCCATTGAGCCAGCAGGGATCCCCCTGAAGCGGACGTGAGCTGCCGCAGAGATTGGAGGATGGCCCGCCGATAGTCTCGCCGCAGATCTGCCAAAGCCATTCCCAGCGCCGAGAGCACCCCACAGGCAGCCGGGATCAAGATCGTGCGGATGCCCAGCTCTTCTGCCAAAGCACAGGCATGCATGGGCCCGGCTCCGCCGAAGGCCAACAGGGCAAAATCGGCGGGATCCAAACCCCGCTCCACGCTGATCACCCGCAAGGCCCGCGACATAGCGACGTTGGCCAAGGTGCGAATGCCAACGGCAGTTTCCTGCAAGCTCAAACCCAAGGGATCCGCCAGCGTGGCAATAGCCTGTTCCGCCAGCTCCCGCCGTAGCTGCACCGAGTTGCCCAGCCGCCCGCCATCCGGCAGGTACCCCAGCCAGAGGTTGGCATCAGTAACCGTCGGAGCTGTTCCCCCCCGACCGTAGCAGGCCGGCCCAGGGTTGGATCCGGCACTCTCTGGCCCCACCTGGAGCCCACCGCCGGGCAGCAAATAGGCCAGGGATCCGCCGCCGGCACTGACGGTGTGGATGTCAATTTGGGGCTGTTGCACGGGCAAGCCACACACCACCGCTGCGGGAGTAACCTGGGGGATCCCATCTTGGATCAAGGCCACATCTGTGCTGGTTCCCCCCATATCGAAGCTGAGCAAGTGGGGGTAGCCACTCAGCCGACCCAGATAGGCCGCCCCGTAAACTCCGCCTGCCGGCCCTGAGAGCAAAGCCACCGAAGCATGGGCCGCCGCCTGAGGGATGGAGGTCACCCCGCCGGAAGACTGCATGATCAAGGGCTGGGGGATCCCTCGCTCCCGACATCCTTGGGCCAAGCGGTGCAGGTAGCCCGCCAGTGCCGGGCTGAGGTAGGCATCGATGGCGGTGGTGCTGAAGCGCTCGTATTCGCGGAACTCCGGTGCCACCTCGCAAGAGAGGGAAAGGTGCAGATCGGGAAAGGCCTGTCGCAAGGCCGTCCCCAGCCGCTGTTCGTGCTCTGGGTAGAGAAAAGAAAACAAGAACCCCACCCCAATGGCGCGGATCCCGTCCCGCTGCACCCGTTCCCCCACCTCCTGCACCACTCGCTGGATTTCGGCATCGGTGAGCGGCTCCAACACTCCGCCTGCGCTGCAGCGCTCCTTCACCTCCAGGCAGTGGTGGCGGGGCACCACCGGCTCCGGCTTGGGCTGGGTCAGGTCATACAGAGAGGGGCGGTTTTGGCGGGCAATGGCCAGCACATCTCGAAAGCCCGCCGTGGTTAGAAAGAGGGTTGGGGATCCCTTGCGCTCCAGCAGCGCGTTGGTGGCCACCGTCATGCCATGGCAGAACAGGTCAACCCGGAGCTCTCCTTGGAGCGCCCCCAGCTTGTCCAGCGCCGCAAAGACTCCCTCCTCAGGGCTGGGGGTAGACAGCACCTTCGCCGTCTGCATCTGGCCATCCTGCAAGAGCACCAGATCGGTAAAGGTGCCCCCCACATCGATCCCCAGGCGGGCCAAGCCTCGGCTTGCTTCCGTCTGATCCAGATTGGCCGGATCGAGGTTGCTACCCAACGCTGATGCGACCATGGCTTCTATCGCTTCTATAGTCCATCGCTGTCCTTCACCAGCCCTGCCCGAACGGCATCCAAGAACTGGCGGGCAGTGCGACCGGAAAAGCCGTTTTGCTGTTGGGCCCAGATTAAGGCCTGGCGGCGCAGGGCATCCAGAGATTGGGTGAAACCCAGCCGCTGGGCCAAGTGTTCTACGGTTGCCAGGTAATCTCCCTGGGTGAAGGGGGTGAAGGTGAGGGTGAGGCCGAAGCGATCCCGCAGCGACAGCTTTTCCTGTACGGTATCCCAGGCGTGGACTTCTTGATCTTGGGGATTGGGACGGTCGCCAAAAAACTCGCGGATGAGATGGCGGCGGTTGCTGGTGGCATAAAGGCGCACGTTGGGGGGCGGCGCAACGAGATCCCCCTCCAGGAGCACCTTGAGCTGCTTAAACTCGGTTTCCTCTGCCTCAAAGGAGAGATCGTCCACAAACAAGATAAAAGGCAACACCTGCGCCCGCAGCTCTGCCAAAATTTCCGGCAACTGAACCAAGTCAGTTCGTCGCAGCTCCAATAGGCGCAACCCCTGCGGGCCGTAGCGGCGCAACAAGGCCTTCACCAGGGAAGACTTGCCCGTACCCCGCGCCCCGTAGAGCAACACATGCAGGGCCGGATCCCCCCGCAGCAGGGCTTCGGTGTTGGCCGCCAACTGCTGTTTCTGCCGTTCGTAGCCGTAGATCTCCTCCCAGTCAGACAGATCGGGAGCAGGGATCCCTTCTAGCCCTGCTGGCCCCCAGCGAAAGGCCCAGTAGCGACCACAGAGCCCTACCCCCCTTTGGCGATAGTGGGCAATCAAGTCCTCCAGGCTCAGGCCCCAATCGGCAAAAGAGCGGGGATCCCAGCCAGCGCTATCGGTTTCCCCATCGGGCCAGGGGATCCCCAACCCCAACGCCTGCATCTGCTCGGCAATGGTCTCCTGACTGTCCGCTAGGGTTTGCAGACAGCGCAGGTCGTGGCGGGCAGCCTGCATCAGAGGCTCTGGGATCCCTTGGGGCTGCAGCGCTGCACGGGCAAAGGGGTTATCGGCCCAGCGGATCTCCCGGATCAGCCATTGCCGCCAGCTCAGGCCCTGCCGGGCCAAAAGCTCAAACCAGCGCCCGTAGGCCCTCCAGCACGGCAAGGGATCCCCACTCATCAACTGCTGGATTAGCTCCTGCCAGGCTAGGGCTAGGGGGTGGGTGCAGATGTCCCGGAATACCAGCAGCTTGGCCGCTGCTTCTGCTGCTTCTTGGAGGGGGGTCATCGCTTGAAGCCGCTCTAACTTGGCGTTGCTTATCCGCTCCCTAGGGGAGGAGACTGGGGGTAGTTGCGTTAACAACACGGAGCGCTTGAGTTACCTGGCATTGTCCCGCCGGCCCAGTTCATAGAGGCCTCCGCCGACGCAGGCGATCAGGCCGCAGGAGACGGCCCAGCTTTTGCCCAAGGAGATCTCCGTCAGGGCTACCACCAAGCCTGCTGCCAGCAAAAAGGGAAGGGTGCTCAGCAAGGAAGCCAAAGCTCCACTGGGATCCCATAGCAATTGCTTTTCCCAGCTCTCCTGCAGCTTGTGATGCAGCGGCGAAAACCCCCACATTAGCCCTAAGCCCCACAGAGCCGTGGCGGCCCATAAAGAGGGGCGAAGCATCTCCCAGCCCACAAGTCCAACCCCAACGGGATCCACCGGTCAACTCCCAACCCTGCCTTTCTAGGCTAGCGGGATTGGGCCCAATCGGTGGCGGTAATGGTGGTGCCAGGAAATTGAATGGGGTTGCCCAAGCTCTGGATTTGGGCCTGGAGAGCTGGCAACAGCCGCAAATCCAAAAGCGGCTCCTCCACGATCGCCGCCGGGATCAGATCCCGTTCTAGGGCAAAGTGGGCCGTGTGGCCGGCGGCGGTGCCAATGGCCCATTCCACCGGATGCACCCGGTAGGAGGCACTGGCAATGCGGCTGGTGGCGATATTTTTGTTGCCGGCTAGCAGATTGTCAATGCGCTGGGGGATCAGAGCCCGCAGGGGGATCTGGTAAGGGTAGCTGGGGGCCTGCGCGTCTTTGTTGTTGCTGGGGGGCAGGGAAAAACCCGGCAGCAGGCAATCGTGAAAGTCGATGGGGTACTGGCCCACCCCCACCGAGTCGTAGAAGATGAAGGGCCGCCCGCGGTTTAGCTCCGATTCCCGTGTGGTGATGTCCGACTCGTAGATGGTAAATCCTTCTGGGTGGGAGAGGCTGGGCCGACCAATGATGCGCCGCGACTCGCGGATATAAGGGTACTTGGAGAGGCCGCTGGCAGTTCCCATGGGGGTATTGGGCCCCCGTAGGTAGGCATAGCGCAAGTAGAAGTCTTTTTGAAAATTGGGATCCTCCTGTTGCAGGAGAAAATCCGTCCTTCCCGCCACCAGCCAGTAGAAAAAGCCCTTAGCATGCTGCTCAGCTCGCCGCAGGGCTTCCACCCGCAAGCCCCCCATCCAGCCGCCGGGATCCAACTGGCCTGAAGCCTGCAACTGCTCGTGGGTGAGGATGAAATTCTTATCCGGCCCTGTGATGCGCCAGTCGTTGCCCCAAGTCCAGTTTTGCATTGACTGATCCCCCACCCGAATGGCCTCTTCCCCAAAGCCGAACACCTGCCCCCGGATGCGGCGGTAGGTGAAGATCAGCGCA
This sequence comes from Thermostichus sp. OS-CIW-26, assembly GCF_054058395.1. Classification (NCBI taxonomy): domain Bacteria; kingdom Bacillati; phylum Cyanobacteriota; class Cyanophyceae; order Thermostichales; family Thermostichaceae; genus Thermostichus; species Thermostichus sp. OS-CIW-26. The sequence continues at coordinate 8,279 of NZ_JBSSAG010000048.1, forward strand.
AAGTTGAAGCGAGGGTGTTCGTAACTGTAGTAGGGGCCGTGCAGGGGATCGTTGTAGAACTTCGGCTTGACCGGCACCTGCGGCACGGGGAAGCGCTCCATGACAAAGGTGTAGGTGAAGCCCTGGGTACAGTAGGGATCCACATAGGGCTTGGAGCTGGGTTCCCAGCGGCTTTGGCCATCGGTTCCCAGGCGGTAGGGCACCCGCGCCAGGGGCAGCAGCTCGCCGGTTTCAGTAGCGTCGATCACCACCCAGGGCAGGGTTTTGTCTTGGCGTTCTGGCGGCGGCTCAAAGCGCAGGATCTCCTTGTCCCAGTCCTCGGTGGGTTCTAGACGATAAAAATCGAGAAAGTAGCTGGAGAGATCCCCTCGATTCTCTGGCTGGACGCCGGCGTGTTTGGGGATGTTGCGAATGGCCTGCACACTGCGGATCTGGTAATCCGCAATCTCCAAGTCTTTGACCACCGTCTCCGTAAATAGCCGCAACTGCCCCGACTGCAGATAGGGATCCAACATCTCCCGAATCACCTGGTGGCCCACCTGAGGGGAAAAGCAGAGCACGCTCACCCAGCATTTGCCCGGATTGGGATCCCCGCCGTATTTTTCCCGTACCCGCCGGCGAAACTCGCTGTAGCCTTTGGGGAAGATGTCATTTTCTCGTTGCAGGGGTCGCTCGTCCAAAGCGGAGACTCCCTGGGCGCTCACCTGCCCCCCGATCCAATCGGTGATCTCCGTCATGCACACCTGCCGGCCCAGTTGCAGCGCGTCATAGGCCGCCGCCACCCCCCCCAGCCCACCCCCGGCAATGAAGATCTCACAGGGGATGCGGGTTTCCGGCAAGGGCTGGGCCAGAGCCGCTCCGGCGCCCAGGATCCCTACTCCCAAGGCTACCCTGCTCCACCCCGGAAGGTTGACCTGAAGTTTCATCGAATGACCTCTCCACACCCACGCTACAGCTTGGCCTTTTGGACTTTCCCGCAACCTCTATCATGGGAGAAAGCCTTGGGGATGCTCATGCCGGATTCCACCTTTGTCATCACCACCCCCATCTACTACGTCAACGCCGCTCCCCACATCGGCAGCGCCTACACCACCCTGGTGGCGGATGCCATTGCCCGTTACCATCGCCTGCGGGGCAAGGATGTGCTGATGGTGACGGGAACCGACGAGCACGGCCAGAAGATCCAGCGTACCGCCGAAGAACGGGGCGTTCCGCCGCAGCAGCACTGTGACGAGATTGCGGCTCAGTTTGCCCAGCTTTGGCAGTTGCTAGACATCCGCTACGACCGCTTTATCCGCACCACGGATCCCCGCCACAAGGCCATTGTGCGGGAGTTTTTTCAGCGGGTCTGGGATCAGGGGGATATTTTCGTTGGGCGGCAGCAGGGGTGGTACTGCGTTGCCTGCGAAGAGTTTAAAGACGAGGCGGAGCTGCTAGAAGGTGGGTTTTGCCCTCTGCACCCCACCAAGAAAGTGGAGTGGAAAGATGAAGAAAACTACTTTTTTCGCCTCTCCCGCTACCAGGAAAAGCTGGAAGCCCTCTATGCCGAGCAGCCGGAGTTTATCCAACCAGAAAGCCGCCGCAATGAGGTGATCAACTTTGTCAAGCAGGGCCTGCGGGATTTTTCCATTTCTCGCCCCAGCGTCTCCTGGGGGATCCCTTTTCCGGCGGATCCCGGCCAAACCCTCTACGTCTGGTTTGACGCCCTGATCAACTACATCAGTGCCGCTCTGGATCCTGACGACGAGCCCACCTTGGCAAATGCCCTACGCCGCTACTGGCCTGCGGATGTCCACCTGGTGGGCAAGGATATTGTCCGCTTCCACGCCATTTACTGGCCGGCCATGCTCATGTCCGCAGGTCTGCCTCTGCCCAAACAAATCTTTGGCCACGGCTTTCTCACCAAAGATGGCCTCAAGATGAGCAAAAGCTTGGGGAACACGGTGGATCCCTTTGAGCTGGTGCAGCAATACGGCGCCGATGCCGTGCGCTACTACTTTCTGACGGAAATCGAGCTGGGCAAGGATGGCGATTTCAGCGAGGGCCGCTTCGTTGACGTGCTCAACGCCGATCTGGCCAACGATCTGGGCAATCTGCTCAACCGCACCCTCAACATGCTCAGGAAATATCAATCCGACTACCGCGTTCCCGCCGTCGGGATCCCGGCTGACCACCCTCTCAAAACCTTGGCCGAGACCCTTGCCCCTCTGGTGGCCGCGGCCTACGAGGCGATGGATCCCAGCTCTGCTGCCCGCAAAGCCCTCAGCTTAGCCCAGGCCAGCAACAAATACCTTGATGAGCAGGCTCCTTGGACGCTGCACAAGCAAGGGCAAAACGAACGGGTGGCCCAGATTCTCTACGCCGTTTTGGAAAGTGTGCGCTGGGTGGCAGTGCTGCTCTCGCCCCTCATTCCCGCTCTCAGCCTCAAGATCCTGCAGCAACTGGGGTTCTCCCTCACCGACACCCTGCAACTGCGCTGGGATCCCGATGCGACTTGGGGCCAGCTTCCCCCCGGGCAAGAGCCCCAGCCTCCTACGCCTGTCTTTCAGAAGATCCTGAGGAACGCCTAGGGATTGGCGATGTCCGGTCGGGAAGATTGGGCATCGGGCTGGGATCCCTCTGGTGTGGCTCCGCCGGCAAAAGGGCGGTCACCTCCCAGGGGAAGTGTTGATGAAGCAGCGGAGAAAGAACGGTTGGATGGGTCGGATGGGCGCAGCCGCGGGTTGTGAATCGCGCCAGTGGTGGGGGGCACTTCGCCGGACAGCGTCTGCCAGGCTGCCCGTACCCCTGCCCAAAAGCTGCGGATATTGACTTGGGCGCCCTGGGCTTGGGTGCGTGCTCCTTCGATGGAGCGGTTGACCTGCTTCACCACTTGCCCAGCCCCTTTCACCCCTTCGTCGAGGCTGTCGGCAATCTCGCTCACTTCCAGGCTGGTCAGGCGCAGGGCCTCCAGCGTGGGCGGCAATTCCCGCAGCAGCGTGTCGAAAAAGCGCTCCACGCTCTGGGCAGCTCGACCCAGTTGAATGACGGCAGGTAGTAGGGTCAGGATCACTGCCAAAATGCCCACTGCTACCAGGCCTACCGAGAGGCCGAGCCAAAAGACCGGGTCGTTCATCCCGCCGCCTCCTCCCCATCCCGAGCTTCTAGGTCAGCTTCTTCCCCGCCAAAGGGACGCGAGTTCTGGGCTTGGAGCAGCTCCCTTCGCTTCTGCAACATGGCTTCTTTGCCCACCGCCACTGCCTGCTGCAGCCGCAGCAGAGCCTCATCCAAACTGCGTTGGGCAGCGTCGAACAACTTTTCCGATTGATATTGCAGACTGCTGGTCACATCTTCTGCTACCTCTGGCAGGGCCTCTGCCGATTTCTTCAGCAGTCGCCGCGTTTCCCGTCCGCTGCGGGGAGCCAAGAGCAGGCCGATGGCGGTGCCCACAGCAGTTCCCAGCAACAGCCCACCGATAAACGCACCAGTCCGGTTTTCAGCCATGCTTTGCCAGAGTTGAGTTGGATACGGGTGGCCCCGAAACTAGACTACCTCAAGATCTCTCTAGATCTCTGGGCTCTCTGCTTTCGCCGACCGCCCCTAGAGAATCCGCAGGGGGTCCACATCTATGCTGACGCGGATCCCTTGGGGGGGATGGCCAATGGCGGCCTGGATCTGCGCAGCCAGCTTCGGGCGATCCCAATCTTGGTCGGGCAGTTGCTTCAGCAGGATCTGCCAGCGGTAGCGTCCGGCAACCCGCTCCACCTGAGCTGGCCCCGGCCCCAACACCTCTGCTGGGATCCCCTGTAGGCGTTCGGCCACCCGATAGCAGTAGCGCTCCAGGGCTTCCAGGCGGGTGCTGCTCAAGCGGATCAAAATCAAGGCTCGATGGGGAGGATAGCCCCCCTCTTGCCGTTGTTGCAGTTCTGCCCGCAAGAAGCCCTCGTAATCTTGGGCCAGCACCGCCCTCAAAATTGGGTGCTCCGGCAGATAGGTCTGGATAATCGCCTGTCCCGGCAGGGATCCCCGGCCCGAGCGCCCTGCCACCTGGGTGAGCAGTTGAAAGCTGCGCTCGCCAGCGCGATAGTCGGCTTGGTGCAACAGCCCATCGGCGGCCATCACGCCCACCAAGGTTACCTGGGGTATGTCCAGCCCTTTGGTGAGCATTTGCGTGCCCACCAGCACCTGGGCCTTGCCGCTGCGAAACTGCTCCAGCAAATCGCGATGGGATCCCTTGCGGCGGGTGGCGTCGCTGTCGTAGCGCAAAATTGAGAGCTGCGGCCAATGCTGGTGCAACACTTCCACCACTTTTTGGGTGCCGGTGCCGAAGTGCTTGAGGTAGGGGGATCCACAGGCGGGGCAGCGCTGCGGATGGGGTTGGCGGGCGCCGCAGTAGTGGCAGCGCAGTTCCTGCCCGCCGAGATGGGCCAGATGAAAGGTGAGAGAAACATCACAATGCTCGCAGGTGAGGACAAACCCGCAGCTACGGCACAAGACGAAGGTGCTGTGGCCGCGGCGGGGGACAAAGAGAATGGCCTGTTCCCCTCTGTCCAGCGTCTGCTGCAGGGCCTGGTGTAGACGGCGGCTGAGGATGCTGCGGTTGCCGGCTTGGAGCTCCTGGCGCATGTCCACCAGCTCCAGTTGGGGCAGGGTGGCCGGGATCCCAGCTTGGGGGATGCGCTGCGGCAGGGCCAGCCGGATCCACCGCTGCGGATCCTGCAGATGGGCGGCATAGGTTTCCACCGCTGGGGTTGCACTGCCCAGGACCAGGGGACAACCGGCCAGCTCGGCCCGCCACTCGGCCACCTGACGGGCGTGGTAGCAGGGCTGGGGCTGATCCTGCTTGAAGCTGTCGTCGTGCTCTTCGTCCAAGACGATCAGGCCCAGCTTGGACAAGGGGGCAAACACCGCCGAGCGGGTGCCGATCACCACTTGGGGGGTGGAGGACAGCATCTGCCGCCAGGTGTCGTAGCGCTCGCCCTCGGAGAGGCCGCTGTGGTAGGCCCACACCTGGGATCCCAGCCGCGCCCGAAACCGATCCATCAGTTGCGGGGTAAGGCCGATCTCGGGCACCAGCACCAGCGCCGACCGTCCTTGCTGCAGCACCTGGGCGATCACCTGCAGGTACACTTCCGTTTTCCCAGAACCGGTGACCCCGTGCAGTAAAAACCGCTGGAACCGGCCCAAAGCTTGCCGGATCGCCTCTACCGCCTGGGCCTGGGCGGCCGTCAAGGGCCTGGGCGGATCCCGCCACCCCGGCAGGCTGGCATCTCCCAGCCGCAGCAGTGGGCGCTCGTAGAGGTGGACACGGCCTTTGCGGGCCAACCCCTGCAGAACCGCTCGGCTCACTCCTGCCAGGCGCTCCCACTCGGCGAGCAGCAGCTCTCCCCCCTTCTGCTTGAGGATCTGCAGCGCCTTCTGCTGAGGGAGGCTCAGCCCCTCTGGGGAGTCGTCGGCCAGACTGGCGGCCAGCTGGGTTTTCACCCTGCCCCCCTGTTGCTCCTGCCAAAAGCTCTCCACCCAACCCCGTCGCTGCAGTTCCCGCAGGGCGAGGGCGGCAGTGGGCACCTGCTGTTGCACATAGCGCCAAGACAGCTCTCCCCCTTTGGCCTGAAGCAGCTGCAGCAGGGTTTGGGCAGCCGGCGAACATTCCTCCCCTTCGGCAGGGAGCCTGAGCAAGCGGACACGCCGCTGAGAACGGCTGAGCAAGCCGGGGGGCAATACCGTGCGCACCACCTGGGCCAGAGGGGTGAGGTAATAGTCGGCCACCCGCTGCAGCAGGGGCCAGAATTCTTTGGGCAGGATCCCTTTGGCCACCACCGCCTCGATCTCCCGCACCGACTGCGGATCCACCCCTGCCGGCAGCTCGGAGCGCCAACCCAAGGCCACTGCCCCCGCCATTTGCTGACCAAAGGGTACGCTGAGCAGGTCGCCCGCTTCTGGCGCGGATCCCTCTGGCACACGATAGGTAAAGCAACCCCCCAAATGGGGATGATCCACCCACACTTCCAGCCAGCGGGGAGGAACAGGCTGCAACACGGGATCCCTCACGGACGGGGCAGAAACCTCGGCAGATCGACCGCCCGCTTGCTTGCCCGAGACGGTAGAGGTTGGGCCAGGGGCTGAATTGTAGGCTTGGCAGCAGGGGTTGGAGACAGAGCCTGGCCAAGGGACTCTGTTCGCGTGAGGGCGCTGGAGGTATCGGCCCGAGGTGGGACATCCAAGCCTTTGCGTTCCAAAGCCGCCTTCAAGCTCAGCACATGCATCTGCTGCTGCTCGTATTTTTCTCGGAGAGAGCGGTTTTCTTCCCACAGGGCAGCACGCTCCCCTTGCAGGGCTTTGATCTGCTCTGCTTGCTTCTCCAGTTGCGTGGACAAGGTTGCAATTTCTTCTTGCAGATGGAGAATGGTTGCCTGCGCAGAGCGCAACTGTGGCTGCCAGTCGGGTTGGGCGGCCAACTGCTCCAAGGCAGCCTGCAACTGCCGCTCCATGGCGGAGAGATGCTGCTGGGCTTGGGCGTACTGTTCCTGCAGATGGCGGTGCTCTTGCTGCCAACGGGTAACTTCTGCCTGGGCTTGGGAGAGGGCCACTTGCAGCGCTTCGGCCTGGGCTTGCCACTGCTGTTGAAGCTGCTGCTGCTCCCGGGATCCCTGGCGCAGATGCTCCTGCTGAGCTTGCAAAGCCGCCAATTGAGCTTGGGCTTCGGCCAGGGCTGCTTCTAGCTCTTGCCGTTGTTCCCGCCAGCGCTGCTCGGCCTCGGCTTCCGTCTCGGCATAGCCCGCCAAACGGGCCTCGAGGTGTTCCCGTTGCTCCTGCCAGGCTGCCTGTTGGTCGCTGTACAAAGCCCGCAGGCTGCTCAGCTCCGCCTGAGTTTCGGCAATTTGAGTGCGGGCCAGAGAAAGCTCTGCCTTAAAGCGTTGCAGCATTTCCACCCGCTTTTCCGCCACATCCTGGGCTTCCAGCAGAGAGGCCTGCAGCTCCTGCTGGCGCTGTTCCCATTGACGGCGCTCCTGAGCGTGGGCCAAGCGTAGCTGCTCAATCTGCTCCTGCAGGGCCTCGATATCCTGCCGCTGCCGTTCATTTAAGCGTTGCCGAGCAGCAAGCTGAGCTTCCTGATCCGAGATCTGGACTTTCTGAGCCGCCAAAGTCTGCTGCAACTGTTGCAAGAGATGCTCCCGCTCCTGCAGCGCCTTCTCTTGTTCGGCCACCTTCTGGTGCAAAGCCTGCAGTTGTTCCTGAAGAACTCGCCGCTCTTGGAGCTCGGCTTCGGCTTTGAGCAGACGGCTCTCCAAGGGCTGTTGCTGCCTCAGAGCCAAATGGCGCTCCGTGCTGGGATCCGGTTCGGATGCTGAACAGCCCGCATGAGTCTCTGAAAGGATGGGATCCGAGTCACCTGAAGAGGGAGCACGCATAGATTGAAGGAGAGATGAAGAAGCGGGAGCAAATGATAAAGTTCCCTGCAGTATAGAGAGATTTTTGGGCGGGTTCAAGCCAGAAGGGTGATCTTGTAAAATCTCCTGCTGCTCCGCACGGCGCGGAGTGCTATCGGCCTGTTTTGGCCGCACTCTTGCTTCTGAGGTTCCCAAATCCCCGGACTGGGCAGAAGGGCTTGGCTTACTTTTTTTCGGCCGCGAGGCCCGATCCCGACCGGAAGAGGTCTCCCCTTGCTTGGGCGTGCTCTGAGAGTCTGCCACCTTGCCCCCTTTCATCGCCCACAACACCCACCCCCGCCATCACGGACAGATGGCCCCACCATTCTAAACTGAGTCTAAATCTAAATCGACTCGGTCTCAATCCAAGCGTCTCTGCTGAGTGTAGAGGAGTCCCGCCCGTGCTCGGAGCTCCTGGCAGACGCAGGTCGGCCTCATCGTTGCAGGGGCAAATGCGAGGACTCGCTTCCACTGGCCCGAACAGGGCAGCCAGCGAGCCTGCGGAAAACCGTCTTATCTTTGTCCTTCATTTTGCGATACTGCTAGGGGTGATGTTGAGAATGACCGCACGATGGCGATGCAAAATGGAGCCAGGGATCCGCTTCAACTTCCTCAACAGCAGACGGGCTCGGCGGGATCCCAGTTGAACCTTGCCTGTTCTGCCCCCTGTGGCCTACTGTTGAGCCTGCTCTGGGCTGTCCCTGCTCTTGCTCAGCCGGAATCTCCCAGCTCTGCTGCCTTTGCTCTGCCCAACAGCCGCGAAATCCTCACCCCCCCACCCCCCCCCACCCTATCGATTCCCTCCAACCCTGCTGACCCTACCCCTGCGGCTGACCTGGCTTTGCAGGGGGCTTCCAAGGCTGAAGAATTGGTGGTGCCCCAATCCCCCTTGCAGGTGCGCATTGAGCGAAGGGAGGGCTTGTCTTTGGAAGAAGCTCTGGAGATCGCCGTTGCCCAGAACCCGGCTGTGCAGCAGGCCAGACTGGCCGTCGAGCGGGCCGAGGCCGGGGTAGCTCTAGCTCAAGCTGCCTTTGCTCCCACCCTCTCCAGCCGTGCCAACTACCAGTACAGTGAGGCTCCCTCTCCGGGTGGTGGGCCAAGGCGCGAATCCCACACCCTCTCGGCCAGTGTGGTGCGGGTGGAGTATACCGCTTTTGACAGTGGCCTCAGGGAGCAAAACCTGAAGCTGGCCCAGGAAGCTCTGCGCATCGCCCAACTGCAACTGGAGCAAACGCTGCAGACGGTCAAACAAGCTGTGGCCAACGCCTACTACGATCTGCAAAGCGCGGACGCCAGGGTCGCCATCAGCCAAGCTGCCGTTGAAAGCTCTGAAGCTACTCTGCGGGATGCTCAAGCCCGAGAACGGGCCGGGCTGGGTACCCGCTTTGAGATTCTCCAGGCAGAGACGGAATTGGCCAACAATCGACAAACCTTGCTGGCGGCTCAAAACACCCAACAACTGAATCGCCGCCGCCTGGCCGAACTGCTGAATTTCCCCAGCCCCACCGACGTGTTGGCCAGCGACCGCATTGAGCCGATGGGGGAGTGGGATCTCAGCCTGGAAGAGACCATCATTGCTGCCTTTGCCCAACGACAGGAATTGGAGCGCCGACGCCGAGAATTGGAGCAGGCCCAAAGCCGTGTGCGCCTAGCACAGGCCCGCAATGGCCCCCGAATTGGCTTATTCGCCAGCCTCGATGCCGTTAACGATTTCAACGCCAGCCGCGATAGCTTTGATGTTGGCTATTCGGTCGGAGCCAATTTCAGCTTGACTTGGTTCGATGGGGGAGAAGCGGCTGCCCAAGCCCGCCAAGCTCAGATCGACGGGCAGGTGGCCGTGAGCGATTTCGTCGGCACCCGCAACGAAATCCAGCGGGGGGTGGAAGAAGCCTTCCTGACCCTCAGCTCCAGCCGCGAACAGATCGACTCGGCCAAAGTGGCAATTGCCTCGGCAGAAGAGAGCCTGCGCTTGGCCCGGCTGCGCCTGCAAGCAGGGGTGGGCACCCAAACCGAGGTGATCAATGCTGAAGCTGCCCTCACCACTGCCCGTGGCAACCTTTCCAATGCTGTAATCGCCTACAATCGTGCCCTGGTACAACTGAAACGGGCCATTGGCAGCCTTTGACTTGAGCCTTTCTCCCTCACTCCCAGCCCTTCTTCCAAAAGGAGAGGGGTGCTATGGATACCGCGACGAAACAGTTCTATTCCAACTTGAGCTGTTGTGACATACTCCCGCACTCATGCTGACGCAAAGCGCTCCGCGCCGCTAGCGCGAAAAGGACATTTCCTGCGCTTTAAGGACTACGTCCCGCTGACGCGAAAAGAACGGGATGCCCCACCGCCCTGTGCTTGATGTTGATGGCCGCATGGTGGTCGCGTCCTAGTTCTAGCCCACAATGGGAACAAGAATGCCACCTGTCTTGA
>NZ_JBSSAG010000049.1:0-18107 GCF_054058395.1 Thermostichus sp. OS-CIW-26
TCCGTCCCGCTAACGCGAATGGAAACAAACAGAATGCTATCGCTGCATAGTTGAACAGTGATGTTCAGCAGTGTTCAGCGTAAATGTATCAGCATGGGCAAAGTTGTCATCATTGGGGCGGGGCTGGCCGGCTTGGCTTGCGCCAAAGTGCTGAGCCAGGCGGGGTGGAGGGATGTCCTGGTTCTGGAAAAAAGCGACGGCCCTGGGGGGCGGGTGCGTACCGACAAGGTGGATGGCTTTCGCCTGGATCGCGGTTTTCAGGTGCTGTTCACCGCCTATCCCAAAGTGCGACAGCATTTGGATCTGGGCAAGCTCGATCCCCGTCCCTACCGGCCCGGCGCTATTTTGGCTCAACCCGGTCGCTGCTGGCTGTTGGGGGATCCCCTACGGGATCTGTCCAGCCTTCTCCCCTCTTTGCTCAACCCCTTGGCCAGCTTTGGGGACAAGCTCAAGGTGCTGCAATTGCGATCCGAGCTGGCGCGCCGCAGCCCGGAGCAGGTTTTTCAAGAAGGGCTAGGGGGATCCGATTGCTCGCTGCGGGAGTTTCTGGAGCAGTACGGCTTTTCCCAACAGATCTGCCAGCACTTTTTCTACCCCTTTTTCCGCGGGATCCTTCTAGATCCGGATCTGGGCAGTAGCGCCCGCCTCTTTGCCTTTTATTTCAAGATGATGGCTGAGGGCTCCATCGTCACCCCGGCCTTGGGCATGGGAGAGCTGGCCCGACAACTGGCCGGTCACCTGTCCCCCGAACAGATTCGCTACCAAACCCCGGTGGAGCGCATCCTGGCAGAAGACGGGAAAGTGCGCGGGATCCGCACCGCCAAGGGTGAAGAGATCCCTGCCGAGTGGGTAGTTTGTGCTACTGATGCCCCTCAGGCACGGGCCTGGCAGGCGGAGCTGTGCCCTCAAGCCCTCACCCCCATTCCCACCCAGGGGCGAGCGGTGACCTGTCTCTACTTCTGCGCCCCCTTTTCCCTCAGCCGCGGCGCCTACTTGTACCTCAACGCCACCGGCCAGGGCTGGATCAACCATTGGGTCCAACTTACCCGCATCAGCCCGGCGCTGGCTCCTCCTGGCCAACACCTGTATTCGGTGGTGGTGCTAGGGGATCCCCCCTTGAGGGACGAGGAACTGGCCCAAGCCTGCCGGGCCGAGCTGCAAGCTTACTTCCCGAAAGCTCCCCCAGAGCAATTTCGCCTGTTGCGGGTATACCGGATCCCTTTTGCCCAGTTTGTACAACCCCCCGGCTTTCAGCAGCATCTGGTTCCCACCTTTAGCGGCCTGCCGGGCCTCCTTTGGGCCGGGGAATACACCCACCAGAGCAGCCTCGAGGGATCCCTGCGCAGCGGCGAACAGGCAGCGGCGTGGATTCTCCAAAAATCGGCGTAAATCTGTACAAAGCAATACAGACTTTCTTAAGCCTATTCCCAGCAACAAAGCTGGGATCCCGTGGTATGAAGGGGGTGGACTTGGTTGCCCACGAGGATCCCTCTGTTATGCAGAATGTTACCCTCAACCCCTTCTCCCTTTTGCAGCGCTCGCTGGAACTGGTAGGCCCCATCTATGGGCCGCTGCTGATCCTGGCTTCTCCTGGCTTTGTCATTCCCATCGTTGCGGAGCTGATCCCGCTTGCTGGGGGGATCCTCAACTTGGCCTATGGCCTGATCGGCCTGCCCATCCTGGCAGGGGCAGCCTTCTGGTTGGTGGATCAGCACTTGAAGCAGCGAACTCCCCCGCTGGGCAACAGCCTGGGTCGGGCTGTCTCTAGGGCAGTGCCTCTGGTATTCGGCAGCATCCTGCTGGGGCTGATTGTCTCGCTGGGGATGCTGTTGTTTGTGCTTCCCGGTATCTACTGGGGAGTGAGGCTGGCTTTCACGCCCTGCGCGATTGTCCTGGAAGACAAAGGTGCCACAGAAGGGTTGGGCTACAGCTGGAACCTCGTCAGGAACCGTTGGTGGGGGGTGTTTTGGGCATTTCTGGCCGTGGGTTTGATCTTCGGCCTCGCAATCCTGATTTCGTTTTTTGTTGGGGGGATCCTGGGAGCTACCCTAGGTGCAGTTGTGGTTCGGAATGCCGTCGCCACAGCAGTTGCGCCTATCTTCGATATCTATACGGTGCTCCTATTCCGATCCCTGCAGCAGCTGCAAGCGCAAGCAGCCTAGTCTGGCTTTCCCTCACCCCCAGCCCTTCTTTCCTAGGGAGAGGGGCGCTCCAGGATCCCTCCCCCAAGTAGGAGCTCCCCGTGGTACCAGACGGCGGCTTGGCCAGGGGTGACGCCAAACTGGGGCTCGGCAAACTGCAACTTCACCCGCTCAGGAGATTCCGGGATCACCATGGCGGGCACTGGGGGGGTACGGTAGCGCACCTGAACCTCAACAGCCAAGGATGCCGTCGGCGCCGGGATAGAGACCCAGTTGACTTGGCTTACCCACGCTTCAGCCTGGGTAGCCTCCTCCCGTTCCCCCACGACAACGCGGTTCATGGCCGCATCGATGCGCACCACGTAAAGCGGACGGGAAGAGGCAATCCCCAACCCCTTGCGCTGGCCCACCGTGTAGTGGTGGATGCCCTCATGGGATCCCAGCACTCGCCCCTGGGTATCGACGATTTCCCCTGGCCTTTGCCCAAGGTACTGATCCAAAAAGCTCCGCATCGAGCCATAGGTTTCAATCAAGCAGAGATCCTGGCTTTCGGGCTTGTCGGCTGTAACCAGCCCGTAGCGGGCAGCCAACTGACGGGTTTGGGCCTTGGTGTACTCGCCCAAGGGGAAGAGGCTATGGGCTAGGTGCTCTTGGCTGAGGTCGTAGAGAAAATAGGACTGATCCTTCTGCCGATCTACCGCCCGCAGGAGTTGGTAACGTCCTAGCTCGGCGTTAAAGCGCACCCGTGCGTAGTGGCCGGTGGCCATCTGCGAGATGCCCAGCTTTTCGCGGGCATAGGCCAGCAACGGGCCGAATTTCACCAGCTTGTTGCATTGGGAGCAGGGCAGGGGAGTAATGCCCTCCGCGTAGCCGGCTACCAGGTAATCGACAATGTTGGCCTGGAACAGCTCGCGGCTATCCACCACATGGTGCGGGATCCCCAGCTGCTCACAAACAGCTGCCGCATCCACCAAGCCTTCAGTACAGCACTGCCCCTTCCCCCTCATGAGCCAGAGGGTGACCCCCTCCACGGCGTAGCCCTGTTCCTGCAAAAGGGCCGCCACCGTAGAGCTATCCACACCCCCAGAAAGGGCCGCCACAATGCGGGGCCGCGACGGGGATGCAACAGGTGAAACCGATGAGTGGGGGCTGATAACCATTGAGACAAGGGATCCTAGGAAAAGAAAGGCTCAGCCGGAAACAGAGGAGGCCTCTCTGATACATTTACGCTGAACACTGCTGAACATCACTGTTCAACTATGCAGCGATAGCATTCTGTTTGTTTCCATTCGCGTTAGCGGGACGGAGTCCAAACAGAATGGCGGTATCCCGCAAAGCTTTGAGTAGAATACCCAAAGCGCAGTTTCCGTGTCGTCTTACTACCAATTTTCTGCTTTGCTTTGGCTACCATGTTGGCAGACTCGAAAGTAAACAGAAAGATCAACTGGTAGTAATCCGTACTGAACATATTATACATTATTTTCAGTATAGTTGAGCTTATTATTGACTAGAGTCATGCTCTGGGAATTGGGGAACCCGGAACAAGCTGAGCCGGGATCTTTACTTTAGCCTTCCTCAGAATTGGCTGGCCCGGATCCCTTCTCAGGGGTGGTTTCTGAGATGCCCCTTTGCCGCAAGCGCCGCAGCGAATCCAGAGCCGCCGCCGCAACGCTATCGTGGGGATCCCTGGCCAGGTAGTTGAGAGCAGAAACGCTCTTGGGGGAAGGCAAATTGCCCAGCGCTTGGGCCAGCCGCTGCCGCACCAGCCAGTCTTCCGATTGGGCAAACCGCAGGATGTGATCCAGGGCCCGCGGATCCCCCAATTCCCCCAAAGCCGCAATGGCCGCTTGCTGCAGCAACACCTCCGGCCCATCCAAGGCTCGCAGAAGCACCTCGTAAGCCCGCGGATCCTTCAAGTTCCCCAAGGCCACCGCGGCACTGAAGCGCACCAGCCATTCTACATCCTCGTAGAAAGCACGCACTAAAGCTTCAAAAGCCCGCGGATCTTCCAAATAGCCCAGGGCACCTGCCGCGTCGGCGCGAATGCCATAATCCGGGTCTTGGGTGAGGATTTCCAGCAATTTGGGCAGACAGGCGTCCGTTTGCTTGATCCCCAGGGCAAAGACGGCAAAAGAGCGCACCTGCAAGTTTTCATCGTCGATGACCTGCAAAATCAGCGGCACCGCCTGCTCTGCCGGCACATCCCGCAACTGGGCCAAGGCCACCATCCGGTCCGCAGAACGCGGGCTGCGCAAGCGTTGAGCGATCTCCTGTAAACGGGCGGGGTTGGCGGGATCCAAAGCAGAGACAGTCATGGCGTTAACAAATATTTACAATCTTTCTTCAGTATGGCAAACGAGGCTGCGCTTGGACAGAGGCCGTCTTTGTCTGGCCCGGTCGGGATCTCTGGGGACATGGTGCCACTGTTTCGATCGACAAATCCTAGCACTGTTGTCGAGAAAAGCAGGTTGACTTGGCCCCATCCCGAAGATTTTGGATATTTTGGTGGAGAGGATACGAGGCTGATACATTTACGCTGAACACTGCTGAACATCACTGTTCAACTATGCAGCGATAGCATTCTGTTTGTTTCCAAACAGAATGGCGGTATCCCGCAAAGCTTTGAGTAGAATACCCAAAGCGCAGTTTCCGTGTCGTCTTAACTACCAATTTTCTGCTTTGCTTTGGCTACCATGTTGACAGACTCGAAAGTAAACAGAAAGATCAACTGGTAGTAATCCGTACTGAACATATTATACATTATTTTCAGTATAGTTGAGCTTATTATTGACTAGAGTCATGCTCTCTCCCGGTGGTCTCTATGCTGAAATCGCTGCCTGCTCGCCCATTGTCCTGCTTTCTTGTAGCCGGCCTGCTGTTGGCAGGGGGCGTTGCGTTTTTGGCCCCCCGTTGGTTCCCGGCTCTGGCCAACGAACAGGCTGTTCCTGAGGCCGAACTGGCGCTTCGGCCCCTCTTGCCTCCGGGATCCCGGATCCTCAGCTCGCGGCGATTGAGCGACACAGAAGCGGAAATTTGGGTGGAGTCTCGGGGGGGAACCAGCCCTGTGATCATGCGGCTGAATGCTGCAGGGACTTGGGAACAGGATATGAGCGCCACCTTGGCCCGCGGAGCCAGCCAGATGCAAGCTCTCGCCCGGCAACAAACGGTGAACTTGCCTGCCGGCTTTGGCCAGACCGCCCCCGATCAACCCCCGCCGCCGGTGCCCTCCCTTCTGCAGGCTACCCAAGCTGCCTCTAGCCTGATCCCGCCAGTGGATCGAGAGCAGGAAACCCAGCGGGCCTTGAGTGGGGCTGGCCGTGTGGATCCCTTTGTGCCTCAAAACGTGCGTGCTCCTGAACCGCAGATTGTCCTGCCGCCCCTGCCTCCACCTCCGGTTTTGCCCCCTCCTGGCAGCGGCAATGGCGCCCCTGTAGCCGTGGCTACCCCGATCCCAACGCCTACCCCCGACCCGGCTGCGTTTGCCCGCAGTGTACAGGTTTCCGGGATGATACAGATCGGCGGCGAGTCCTTTGCTCTGGTTTCTGGCCCAGGTGTCATTCCCGCTGTGGTGCAGGCCGGGCAAAACTACCAAACCGCCAAGGTGGCCGGAGTATCGGTGCCAGAGCGACGGGTTGTGCTCTCGGAAGGGGGAGAAACGGTCGTGAAGCAAATGGAAGACACCAGCGTGATTGTAGGTGCGCCCTAGCTTCAGCAGCAGCAAGACACCGACGGTAGAACGGGCTTATTCCAAGTAGCAGCCAACTAGCAGTAAAACAGTTGGCTGGCTTGATTCCCAACTCCCCCTTCCAGAGGGGCCGGGGGCAAGGGTCAGAGGCTACTTGAACGGGCTCGGAACAACCCTAGTTGGAAGATAGGAGTTGCCAGATCTCCAGATCCCGAGATCTTGGCGGCAAGGCCGAGAAGACTTCAAAAGCGGGGTTCGCTGCTGAGGCGGGAGGGCTGCTGTTTTAGGTAGCGCAAAAACTCCCGCAGCTCGGCGTCGCTGAGTTGGTGGCGAGATTTCTTCTGAAAGCGACGCTCCAAAAACTCTTGTCCTTCCTTGCGGCCCCAGCCAATGCGCTGCATCTCCACATCCGTTTGGGCAATGATGTCCGATAGGTCATCCCCATAGGCCGCCGGCTCACTTAGACCGGGCAGCTCTGGGGAACTTGGCTTTGCAGGGATCCCTATCGACTCGGGGGCTGGAGAAGCAGGGGAAGACTGGGCGTGTCCGTTGGCCAACTCAGGAGTTGGCAGATAAGGCACCCTGGCGGCAGCAGAATCCATGCCCAAACTCAAAGAGGAAGTGGGGCGACCAAATCCTGCGTGGTTCAGGGCGCGCTTCAAGGCAGCATCTTCCGCCTCTTCGACGGTGTTCGAGCCAGCCATGCCACTGCCCAAAACCGTGTTGTTCACCACCACCTGGGCTCTGACGATGTAGATCCCTTCTTCCACCCGCAACAGATCGGTGAGCAAACTGCCCATAGGGTACCGCTCTCGAAAGTCTTGGATCATGTTGGCGTCAGAACCTGTTGCTGCTGAAGCTCTGACTACAAGCTAGCCCGAAAGTTAACTTGGCATCCAGATCTCAATCCAATCCCACCCTCAATATCGACATTGAATTGATATAAAGCGAGAGATCTCAACAAGAGGGAGCTGTCCGAGCAGATAACATCCCGGCTGGTGAGGGTATGCTATGGCCAAGGAATCCAGTTATATTAAGCAAGCGTCAACCCACGTGGCTGGCTTGGAAAACCTGAATTATCAGCAGCTCAGCCTTGACTCTTAGCTCTATTGTCGGCGCCAAGACAGATGGGGGACTATGGCCAGCGATACCATCGGGGTCAGCTCAGCGAGTTTGGGACGGGCAGCCATTCGAGAGCGCAACTACGGCACTGCTTTGCAGTTGCTCCGGCGGGCTTATCGTGCGGATCCCAGCCCAGAGAATGCCCGTTGGCTGGCCACTGCCTATGAAGAAGCGGGTTACCTTCAATTGGCCGCTCTGTACCGAGAATTGGCCCAAGAGCGCAGGGAGACTCCCAAAGCGATTCAATTTCAGGCCCCCAAACCTCCCAGCACCCTTGAGGAGCTGAAGCAGCCATCTCCTGAACCGCCGGATCGCAAGACCATTCCCTTGCCGCAGCCGATCCCACGCCCAACCCCACCCGCATCTCCTCCGGATCAGCCAATTTGGGTTTACAAGCCCACCCCCATCGATCCCAAAAGCATCAGCCGCCAAGCGCCCCTTCGACCTCAAGCTGCAGAGACTGCCCCTTCCCCTCAACCATCGGCGAAGAGGGACGACTATCTGCCGGTTCAGCACGCCCCGGATTTGAAAAACCCGCAGCAGGGATCCCCCTTTGTGCGGCGACTGAACCAACTGCATCGCCAGTTTAAGGATCAGCCCACAGCGGAACTGGCGCTACAACTGGCGGAAGCCTACGACGAGCAAAAGAACTTTAAAGAGGCCCAGCGCTACTACCGAGAGGTTTTGGATCTGGATGACTCTTGGCTGTTACGACCGATGGTGCAAGAGCGCCTAGAAGAGCTGCGGCAACTGCAGGAGCCAACAGCCGAACAGAATCCTTGGGCAGATCTCTCAGCCCAAAACTTGCTCAAGCTAGGAGAAAAGTTGGAACAGGAAGGGGAAGTGGCTCGTGCCGAGCAAGTTTACCGGCAGATCCTGAAAATGGATGCCACCTTGGATGTCCATGCTAAGGCTCGCAAGGGTCTAAACCGGCTCTATCCCGACGGAAAGCGGTGATTTGCAGGCCACTCCATTCCCCTCACTCGGCGCAATGGGGAAGCAGCTCACCCTTCCCGAGGATCGAGGGCGTCCCGCAAACCATCCCCCAGCAGGTTAAAGGATAGAGAGGTCAGCACCACCATCAAAGTGGGGGCCAGCACCAGCCAGGGTTGTAGGATGATCACCGAAGCGTTGGTGGCCAGCGAGAGCATGTTGCCCCAAGAGGCATCCGGCTGTTGGATCCCCAACCCGATGAGGCTCAGCACCGACTCTGCCGCAATGTAGCCGGGCACCGCCAAGGTTGCCGAGATCACCACATAAGTAGCTGTCTGGGGCAAAATATGGCGCACCAGCAGATACAGGGATCCCGCCCCGGCCACCCGCGCTGCCTGCACAAAGTCCCGCTCTCGCAAGGACAGCACCTGCCCGCGAATCACCCTGGCTAGGCCCGCCCAACCCACAAAAGAGAGGATCACCACAATCACCAAGAAGCGCTCGGCATTGCTGAAAGGCACCCCGGTCAGCGGATTCACCTGCAACACCGCTGCCAGCGACACCAGCAGATACAGCGTCGGAATCGACATCAACACCTCTGCCAAGCGCATCAGGAGCGTATCCACCCAGCCCCCAAGGTAGCCGGATATGGCCCCCACCAGCAGACCAATGGGGAAAGAGATGCCAATGCCCACCAAGCCGATAAACAGGCTGACGCGCCCGCCATAGACCAAGCGACTGAAATAGTCCCGACCTTGATCATCGGTGCCCAGCAGGTGCAGCCGTGCCACAGGTGGCTCTTCGCTGATTTGCGATCCCACTTGTCCTGCTTCTGCAACAGGCCGCAGCGGGACGGTGCCGAACAGATGCCGATTGGAGGGGATCAACCCCAACCAACGGTAGGGAGTACCGGCCACAAACAAGCGGATCCCGGCTGGACGGCTGGTATCCACCAAGAGCGGGCGTTCTCCCGTTTCCAGATCCACTGGCCCCTGGCGGGTTGGATAAACGTGGGGCCCAATCCAAGCGCCCGATTCATCCCAAAAGTGAATGGCGGTGGGCGGCAGAAGGGATCCCCCCGGTTGAGATTCCAGTGGGCTGTAGGGGGCAACGAACTCGGCAAAAATGGCGCAGGCGTAGAAAACAAGAAGAATGTAGGCTCCTGCTTGGGCCCATCGATTGCGGCGAAGCCGTTTCCACCACTGCATAAGGCAGAGATTCCAGTCGAGTCCAGTTGAACCAAATGCCAGCAGTGTAGCTGATCGTGTCTTGTTCCAGTTGCAGAGAGGGCTGCAAGGTGTCACCGATTCATGCTGGCAGGACGAGTCCCTTCCCCAGTCCAAGACAAGCTCAGCCTGCCAAGGAATAGCTGGGGCTGTAGAGGGCCATCATCTCCATCCGCACCGCAGCAATCGTCTGGGGCAGCACCCCCACCAGCCGTGCCAAAATGTCATCGGGCAATTGGCTAACCAAATCCGCAGAGAAAAATTCCTCTAAGCTAAAGAGCAAAACCCGCGCCCGCTGCGCCGGCAAAGGATTGTCGGTGATTTGCTGCAGCCAACGCATCCAGTGCAGCCGCTTGGCATAGGCATTTTGCCGCTCTTGGTGGTCTTGCGGATGCAGCAAAACCACATCCCCAATGGGGACAACGCCGCCGGACTCCACATCCAAGGGCCCCCCAACAGCAGCACCCGGCCCGGCAAACTCAGCATGAAACGTCTTGCAGATGATCAGGGCGTTGTGCCGCTGGGGATCCACCATCAGCAATTGCCCACTGCTGAGGGTTCGAATCAGCTGGCCAGGCTCAACTCGCTGAACCAGACTACGGCTGGGGGGAAGCTCGCTCATAGATCTCAGGATATCTCAACCTTCCCTTGCCTTACATGGTATCTTTAACTTTCTCAGAGCTGCTTGACGCAATCTTCATATTGAGCCCTCTATCGAGACTTTGTGTTGCGAGCATTGCCAGAGGGTCTTCTTCAGGCTGCCGCTGGGCTGAGGCTGATCTTGCCGGTAACATGGATTCTGGTGTCTCCAGCTTGGCATCGGCCAATGCGACGGGCGTAGGGGTAGCCGGCACTGTGCAGCTCTTGCAAGAGGTCTGAGGTGTAGCCGGGATCCACCGCCACCAGCAAGCCCCCGCTGGTTTGGGGATCTGCCAGCAGCAGTTGCTGCCACTCGGGCAGGGATTCTGCCTGTATCCCCTCATAGCCCTGCCAATTGCGACGAGCCGCCCCTGGAAAGATCCCCGCCTCTGCCAGCGAGAGCGCTTCTGCCAAAAACGGAATGGAAGCCAGATCCAAACTGGCCCCCACCCCCGAGCCGCGACAGACTTCCAGCAAGTGTCCCACCAGGCCAAACCCTGTTACATCCGTCATGGCGTGAACTTGCGGTCGCTGGGCCAGTTGCGAGCCGATGCGATTCAGCTGGGTCATCACCTGCAAAACTTCCGCGTAGCCTGCCGCACTGAGCTGACCCTTTTTCAGAGCGGTGGTCATCACCCCGATCCCCAGCGGCTTGGTCAGGATCAGATCGTCCCCAGGTTGGGCCGTGGCATTGCGGCGAATGTGGTGTGGATGGGCCAAACCTGCTGCCACCAAGCCGAAGATGGGCTCCGGCGAATCGATGGAGTGCCCCCCTGCCAAAGGGATCCCGGCTTCTTGGCAAACCTGGATCCCTCCGGCCATGATCCCTTGGATGGCCTGCATCGGCAGGGTATTGACCGGCATGCCCAAAACTGCCAAAGCCAGAATGGGAGTGCCCCCCATCGCGTAGACATCGGAAAGGGCATTGGTCGCCGCGATCCGACCAAAATCCACCGGCTCATCCACAATCGGCATGAAGAAGTCGGTGGTCAAAATTAGGGCTTGGTGGTCGTTTAGTTGATAGACAGCCGCATCATCGCTGGTTTCAGCTCCCACCAACAAAGCCGGATTTGGGGAGAGCAGGGGTACATCCCTGAGAATTTGTTGCAGCAGGGCCGGGGCAATTTTACAGCCGCAGCCACCGCCGTGGGAGTACTGGGTGAGGCGAATGGGAGCATCCATAGATTCAAGAAAAGGGAAAAAACATCAGCTGACTTTACTGTAGCGGCATCTGCAGGCAGTCGAGAAATGGACACGCTGAGTTAAGGTTAAAGGGATCCCACTATCCATAGCGTTGCCATGTCTTTTGTTCCTTTGCATCTCCACAGCGAATACAGCCTCTTGGATGGCGCCAGCCAATTGCCGCGTTTGGTCGAGCAGGTGGTGGCTATGGGTTTGCCGGGGCTGGCCCTGACGGATCACGGTGTCATGTATGGGGCATTGGAGCTGGTGAAACTGTGTAAAAGCAAAGGGATTACTCCAATCATCGGCAATGAAATGTATGTAATCAACGGCGATATCCGCGACAAAAGCCGCAAGTACCCCAAGTATCACCAGGTGGTTCTGGCCAAAAATACCCAGGGCTACAAAAACTTGGTAAAGCTGACCACCATTTCCCATCTACATGGCATTCAAGGCAAAGGGATTTTCTCTCGCCCCTGCATTAACAAAGAGTATTTGGTGCAATACAAAGAAGGGCTGATCGTCACCAGCGGCTGCTTGGCAGGAGAAGTGCCTCAAGCTATTTTGCAGCGGCGGCCAGAAATTGCCCGTGAAGTTGCCGCTTGGTACCAAGAGCAGTTTGGGGATGATTATTACATCGAGATTCAGGATCACGGTTATCAAGAAGATCGCTTTGTCAATGTGCAGTTGGTGCGCATCGCCCGCGAATTGGGGATCCCGATCATCCTCACCAACGATAGCCATTTTATTTCCTGCTGGGATGTAGAGGCCCACGATGCGCTGCTCTGCATTCAAACAGGCAAATCCCTTACTGAAAAAAATCGCCTTCGCTACACCGGAACCGAATACCTGAAAAGCCCAGAAGAGATGCGCCGTCTCTGCCGTGACCATTTGGAACAGGAGGTGATTGACGAGGCCATCGCCAACACCCTGAAGGTGCTGGAAAAGATCGAGGGCTATGACCTATTTGGGGAAATGCGCATGCCCGACTACCCGGTTCCACCGGGCCATTCTGCCGATAGCTATCTCACAGAATTGGCCTGGCAGGGGCTGGCGAAGCGCTGCGGTGTTGCTCAGCCGGATCAGATCCCCCAAAACTACCAGGAGCGCCTGCGCTTTGAGCTGAACATCATCCAACAAAAGGGCTTCTCCAGCTATTTCCTGGTGGTCTGGGACTACGTTCGCTATGCCCGCGAGCAGGGGATCCCGGTGGGGCCGGGGCGAGGCTCGGCAGCAGGATCCCTGGTGGCCTATGCCCTACAAATTACCAACATTGACCCGGTTAAATACGGCCTACTGTTTGAGCGATTTCTCAATCCAGAACGTCAATCGATGCCGGATATCGATACGGATTTTTGCATCGAGCGGCGGGGAGAGCTGATCGACTATGTGACCCGCAAATACGGCCAAGAGCGAGTCGCCCAGATCATCACCTTTAACCGCATGACCTCTAAAGCCATTCTCAAAGATGTCGGTCGAGTCTTAGACATTCCCTACTCAGAAGCCGACAAAATGGCGAAATTGATCCCGGTATCCCGAGGCAAGCCCGCAAAATTGGAAGAGATGATTGGCGAGGATACTCCCGCTCCAGAGTTCAAAGAAAAATACGAGAAAGACCCAACCACCCACCGCTGGATCGAGCTGGCACGTTTGTTGGAGGGCACCAACAAAACCTTCGGGGTTCACGCTGCCGGTGTGGTGATTGCTAAGGATCCCTTAGATGAGATCGTGCCTCTGCAGTACAACAATGAAGGCCAAATTATCACCCAGTACTCGATGGAAGATATCGAGTCTTTGGGCTTGCTGAAGATGGACTTTTTGGGTCTGCGCAACCTGACGATGATTCAGCGGGCGGTGGAACTGATCCGAGAACACAATGGCGTCAATATAGATCTGGATAACCTACCCCTAGACGACAAGAAAACCTACCAGCTTTTGGAAAAGGGAGAGCTGGAAGGGATCTTCCAACTGGAATCTTCTGGCATGAAGCAGGTGGTGCGGGAGCTCAAACCTTCCAACTTAGAAGATATTTCCTCAGTATTGGCCTTGTACCGGCCAGGCCCATTGGATACGGGCATGATCCCCGACTTTATCGATCGCAAGCACGGTCGCAAACCGGTAACCTATGCCCACGAACTCCTCAAGCCCATTCTTCAGGATACCTACGGAGCCATCCTCTACCAGGAACAGATCATGCGCATTGCCCAAGACATGGCCGGATACACCTTAGGCCAAGCCGATCTGCTGCGGCGAGCGATGGGGAAAAAGAAAGTCTCCGAGATGGAGAAACACCGCGAGCAATTTGTGCAGGGGGCAGCCAAGCGGGGTGTAAGCCAAGAAGTTGCCACAGAATTGTTTGATCAAATGGTTGCTTTTGCCGAGTATTGCTTCAATAAATCGCATTCTACTGCCTATGGGTTGATTACTTTTCAAACAGCTTACCTCAAGGCCAATTACCCAACGGAATATATGGCAGCCTTGCTCTCTTCTGTGGGGGGAGATCAGGACAAGGTACAGCGCTACATTACCTATTGCTTGTCAATTGGGATCCAAATTCAGCCGCCGGATATCAACCGTTCTGGAATGGACTTTACTCCCCAGGGATCCAGCATTTTGTTTGGTCTGGGGGCAGTGAAGAATGTAGGGGAGGGGGCCATTCAAAACATTTTGGCTGCCCGTCAAGCTGATGGCCCCTTCACCTCTCTGGCGGATTTTTGCCAGCGGGTGGATCTGCGCATTGTTAACCGTCGTGCCCTGGAGGCCCTGATTTGTGCGGGCGCTTTTGATTGTATTTCTGGAAATCGTAAACAACTAATTGCCGATTTGGATCCCATCCTCAGTTGGGCAGCGCAGCGAGCCAAGTCCAAAGCCATCGGCCAAGCCAGCTTGTTCGATCTACTGGGGAGCAATAACAGCGCCGGCAATGGATTTGTGGAGGCTCCGCGTGGGCCGGCTACTGAAGATTTTCCACCTCAGGAAAAGTTGAGGCTAGAACGGGAGCTGCTGGGGTTTTATGTCTCGGATCATCCGCTGCGGCGCATTCAGGAGCAAGCGCGGCTGCTGGCCCCTGTAAACCTAGCTGACTTGGGCGGCTGCGCAGCCGATGCCTCTGTGGGCGTTCTCGCCCTGGTGACTGCCATTAAAAATGTCACAACCAAGAAAGGGGATCGCATGGCCATTTTGCAACTGGAAGATCTCACCGGCAGTTGTGAAGCAGTGATCTTCCCCAAAACCTATGAACGTTTGCGCGGTCGCCTGGAGGTGGATCAACGGCTGTGGGTCTGGGCCAAAGTGGATCAGCGGGATGAACAGGTGCAACTGATTGTGGAAGATTTACAACCGATTGAATCTGTTAGTTGGGTAACGGTGGAGATCCCTCTCGACTCTGCTGGGACACTGGAGGATCGATATCGTTTACAGACGCTAATCGCTCGCCAACGCTCGGAAATTAAAGAAGAAAATCGCATTCCCGTGGTGGCTGCCATCACCGCCCATCCCCATACCCTTTGGGTGAGAATGGGATCCCAATTTTGGGTTAACAATGCCCAAGCCGCCGTTGAAGCCCTGCGTCAAGCCGGCTACACCGCCCGCAGCGAATCGCTGCTCTCTCCATAGGCATGGCAGAGAAAGCTCCGGCAGCAGCAGGAGAAATTCAACGGAGCTGTTTCTCAAGCCAAGCCCGCAACTGGCTCACCGTCAGCCGAGGGGAAGGACGTGGCAAAGGTCGCTCGGGATCCCCTGCCAGGGTGAGCACGGGAACTTCCAGTTGGTATCGCTCCCACCAACTCGGGTTGGAGGTGATGTCGCGGATTTCCAACAGGGTGATCTCAGGGATTTGCCACAACTTATCGGCCAAGCCTTCGCACAGGTGGCAGCCGGGCTTGCTGTAGAGAATCAGCGCAGGCCAAGGGGATGGCATAGCGGATCCCTAGCGGGTGACGGTGCAGGCCAGCCGACGGTGTTGTAGGGAAGGCATCTGCCGCCTGACCAACTGGAAACGCTCTGGGTTAATTTCAGCAATGGCCACCCCCGGTTTTTCGCCACCCGCATCCGCCAAGATAGTCCCCCAGGGGTCCACGATCATGGCATGGCCGTGACACTGTCGCCGCTCGTAGTGGGTGCCCACCTGGGCGGGGGCTATCACGTAACAGGTGTTCTCAATGGCCCGGCATTGCAGCAAAACCTGCCAGTGATCCCGACCCGTGTAGGCCGTGAAGGCGGCAGGGATGAGCAAAATCTGGGCTCCGCGATCCACCAGGGATCGGTACAGCTCTGGAAAGCGTACGTCGTAGCAGACCGACAAACCGAGGTTCCCCAGTTGCTCTTGCTCGCAGGTGACCACCTCATCTCCGCTGACCACCGTGTTCGACTCGCGGTAGGTATTGCCGTCGGGCAGATTGACATCGAACAGGTGGATTTTGCGATAGCGAGCCAGCTCTTTGCCGTCAGGGCTGTAGAGGGCAGCGGTATTGTAAACTTTGCCCTGCCCGTCCGGCACAGGATACCCTCCTCCCAAAATAAATACCTGGTAGCGCTGGGCCATCTTGCTCAGAAACTCCTCCGCCCGCTCCGCAATCTCGGGGGCAAGGCGGGCTTTCTCGGCTTCCGGCCCCATGAAGGCAAAGTTTTCTGGTAGCGTCACCAGCTCGCACCCCTGGCGCACTGCAAAGTCGATCCACTCTTCCGCCTGCTGCAAGTTGCTGGCCAGATCGGGAATGCTGGTCATTTGAATGGCGGCTGCCAGATAAGAGCGCATAGACGGAAACTCCAAAGGATGCTAAAGGGGATCCGGCCGGCTAGCCGACCAGATGCCACCAGCCGAAGGCAGGCCCTACAAATCGGATCACCACCCAAATGATGGCCAGGAGAATGATGCCTGCCCAAGCGCCACGGGTTGTCCAATTGTAGATGGCGCGAGCTTGCCCTTTGGTGAGGGGAATGTCTTTGAGGTTGGGAAACACCAGCTCTTGGTCGGGATCTTGGCTGATGCGGGTTTTACGGCGCTTTGCTTCGCCCATGGGGTAGCCTCCGAGTTCTTCGCTGGGGTGGCGACTTTTATCTTAAGGCCTTCTGCCTGGGTCACAAGACTGGGTTGACATCCATCTGCATCACAATCGCCTACTTGTGCCATCGGGCCACGCCAATCCATCCCTAGCCGGAAATCCACAAAGGGGATCCCTGGTGCTCTTGGGGACGATTGCCATCCTCTTCGGTAATGGCCACAGCCCGCACCCATTCTGTAGATTCAAACACCGGCGGTAGGCGCAGCTCCTGTTGGCGATTTCCTGTTTCATCCACCGGAAAAGCTGCCACGAGAACGGCCCCCGCCCTATCGGTGGTAAAGGGCGCCTCCGGTTCCAGCACCACCCACAGGGCATAGACCCGGCCTTCCGGCAAAGGCGGCAACCCTTGGGCCACCAATCGCCCTTGCAGGCGCTGGGGATCCACCTCAAGCTTGACCGAGCCGGCCAGGTTCTCCGCAGTCGGCTGCAATTCATAGGTCAACACCTCGGTAGGGATCCCTTGCGTCTGGGCTAGCTGCAGCCTGCGCCACAGGTAGAGGTTCCCCAGCCCCAAAGCGACGATCAAGCCTGCGGCCACCGCCCCCAAGCCCCGTTGCCAGAGACGGGATCCCTTGGCAATCCAGGCGGGGGTGCGCATCGGTTGGGCTGCCTGCTCCGCATGTGCCTGCAACAGAGAAGCCCGCAGGGTAGGGGGGGGTTGCTTTTCCTCTATACCGTAGGCTGTCTCCAATGCCTGTTGCAACGCTTGCAGTTCTCGGTGCAGCTCCGGGCGCAGCTTGAGCAAGGCTTCCAGCCGCTCGGCCTCTTCCGGGGAGAGATCCCCCAGCACATAGCCTGCCAGCCACAGTTGCAGTTCTTCGGGAGACACAGATTCGGCTTTCATGAGGGGCCTCCCAACAACTCGCGCAGCCGCAGCAGAGCCCGCCGAGCTCTGGCTTTGACCGTTCCCAAAGGCAGATCCAGTTGCTTGGCAATTTCCGTTTGGCTCATGCCTTCGTAATAGGCCATCTTTAAGACTTGCCGTTGACTTTCGGACAACTCGGCCAAGGCCGTTTGCACCTCGGCCACCCGTTCCGCTTGGGCCAACTGCTCCAAGGTGGGATCCGCAGCAGGACTACCCTGCAATTCCACTCTGCCCTGTTCCAGGGAGCGCTGTCGATTCCGCCAAGAGCGCAGCCGATCCAAACAGCGAGAGCGAGCCAAGATGCTCAGGTAGGTGCGCAGGGATCCCCGTCTGGGATCAAAGGAGGAACGAGCCAAGTTCAAAAAAATATCCTGGGTGAGATCTTCGGCTTCGGCAGTACTGCCCAGCATTTTGCAGGCAATTCCGTACACCAAGCCGGCATGTCGGTCGTAGAGAATGGCCAGAGCTTGTGACCGGCCTGCTTTTAGGGCTGCAAACACCTCTGCATCGGTTTTTTCCTGCAGGGATCCCTCAGCTTTGTCGCCCTCGATCTTCATGAGCGGGAAGAGGAAACGGGATGGAAAAGAGAAAGAAACTGCAGAGGCACAAGCATCGCCCAGAGTAATCCAAGCAGGGCAGCGGCTCTCATAATTTATCGTCTGCATAGGCGGAGGTCAACCCCGAGCTAAGGGGAGATAGAAGGCCCAATCCTGAGCTGGGATCGGGCCGGGTCAAGGATCAACAGCAGCAACGATCTCAAAACGATTCCAACAATTGGTTCCAAATCAATGAATCCAAAACATTGATTATGTTGATTAACCTTGATTTAGATAGGCAAATGGGAATCGGCTTTCCTAGAGGGCGGCCAAGCCAAAGAACGGCCCACCCGGCAGGGTGCCCAGGGATGTGGCACGACCGGTGTTGAGGTCAATTCGATACAAGGTGGAGCCGCCGATGGCAAAGCCGGTATCCACTCCATCAGCAGTACGGATGTCAAACCCACCCATAGGGCCGAAGTTCACCCCCAGAGGGCCAATGGGCACCTGAACCCCATCGTTGGGGGGTTAACAGCAGCTGCTGTTTCTATCATCGTTTATTTGAGCGGTTCTAGGTTCACGGCAAGTTGACGGCAGCTACGGTTTTTGTTACCACCGATCTAGGTCGTGTTGATCTTATGTTAGGATAGAGAGAATAATTTATAGAGGAAAGAGGATGAAGTTGGTTTTTTTAGATGAAAACAAATGGCAGAAG